>CAXAWD010000231.1:0-6301 GCA_963972325.1 uncultured Acidimicrobiaceae bacterium | reverse complement strand
TCCGTTCGGACGAGGGCCTCCTCGGTGCCTTCGTCGTGATGGGGCGGGTGCCGGACGACTATCCGACCGAGGTCGTCATGACCAACGTCCGAGCGATGCTGCATCGGCTCGCCGACGTGACCGAGCTGATCATGACCCGGTGGATCGAACGGGAACGGTTGACGCTCGCTGCCACCCGCGACTCGCTGACCGGGCTCTCGAACCGGGCCGGACTGTTCGCCGCCATGGAGAGCCACGCCGACCTCGACATCTCGCTGCTGTACATCGACGTCGACGAGTTCAAGTCGGTGAACGACCGGTTCGGTCACCGCATCGGCGACCTCGTGCTCGCGGAGGTCGGTCGGCGTCTCGAAGCCGCTTGTCGGTCGGGTTCGCTCGTGGCCCGACTCGGCGGTGACGAGTTCGTCGTCGTGCTGTCGGGCGTCGACATCGACGAGGCGCGCGGCGTCGGCGAGCGCATGATCGAAGCCGTCGCAGCACCGCTCGAGATCCCCGGTGGTCCCGAGCGGGTCACGATCAGCGTCGGTGTGGCACCGGCGCCCGGCCTGCAGCGCGACGAACGCGCCTCGTGGGACCTGATCGACGTCGCCGACGAGGCCATGCTCAACGCCAAACGTGAGGGCCGCGCCCGGTTGGTGATGAGCCCCGGCGCGGCGTAGTCCTCGGCCACGTCGCTATCGTCGACGGTATGGCGATTCCCGACGACAAGATGGAATACCGACGACTCGGCAGCACGGGTATGAAGGTGAGCGTGCTCGGGTTCGGCAGCTGGGTCACGTTCGACACCCAACTCGACAACACGCTCGCGCTCGAATGTATGCAGGCCGCGCACGACGCGGGCTGCAACTTCTTCGACAACGCCGAGGCGTATGCCGGCGGTCGAAGCGAACAGATCATGGGTGAGGTGCTGCGCGAACTCGCCTGGCCGCGCTGGTCGTACGTCGTCACCACCAAGCTGTTCTGGGGCATCCACGGCGACGACCCCAACATGCGCAACACGCTCAACCGCAAGTACCTGCGCCAGGCGATGGAGGCCTCGCTCGAGCGGTTCGGCCTCGACTACGTCGACGTCGTCTACTGCCACCGTGCCGACCCCGACACGCCGATGGAGGAGACGGTGTGGACGATGAGCGAGATGGTGTCCAACGGGCAGGCCAACTACTGGGGCACCAGCGAGTGGAACGCCGACGAGATCCGCCACGCGATCGACATCGCCGAGCGGCACCACCTCCACAAGCCGGTCACCGAGCAGAGCCAGTACAACCTGCTCGAGCGCGACAAGGTCGAGCGCGAGTACGCCCGCCTGTTCGCCGAGACCGGCTACGGCAACACGATCTGGAGCCCGCTCGCGTCGGGGCTGCTGACCGGCAAGTACAAAGACGGCATCCCGGCCGACTCGCGTGCGTCGCTCGACGGATACAGCTGGCTCGGCGAGCGGATGAGCGACGAGGAGGCGTTGGCCCGCATCGAGAAGCTGCGCCCGATCGCTCAGCGTCTCGACTGCTCGATGGCGCAGCTCGCGCTCGCGTGGTGCACCAAGCACCCGATGGTGTCGTCCGTGATCACCGGCGCCAGCCGGCCGAGCCAGGTCGTCGAGAACATGGAAGCGCTCGACGTGATCCCGGCCCTCACCGACGAGATCGCCGAGGAGATGGTCGCCGCCATCGGCTGACGCGTCCGAATCGCGTCAGGCTCCGTCGGCGAGTTGCCGACGGAGCACTTTGCCGGTGCTGTTGCGTGGCAATTCGTCGACGAACCGCACGGTACGCGGCACCTTGTGGCGGGGGAGCCGGTCGCGCACCTGCGACCTGACCTGCTGCTCGGTCAGTCTCGCCCCGGTCGCCACCACGACGAACGCCGCCAACGCCTGGCCGAACCGGTCGTCTGGGACGCCGACGACGGCCGCATCGGCGACGTCGGGGTGTGCTCGGAGCAGTTCCTCCACCTCGGCGGGGAACACGTTCTCGCCGCCGGACACGATCATGTCGTCATCGCGGCCTTCGACGAACAGCAGACCCCGGTCGAAGCGGCCCATGTCGCCCGAGGACAGCATGCCGCGAATGCGCTGTTTGTCGCCGCCGTCGGTGTAGCCGTCGAAGCGGATGGCGCTGCCCACGAACACCCGCCCGATCTCGCCGTCACGGACGGGTCGGCCCCGATCGTCGAGGATCTCGATGTGCACACCGAGAGCGACGCGCCCGGCGGTGGTCGGGTGGGCGCGGAGGTCGTCGGGTGTCGCGATCGTCGCGACGGCGACCTCGGTCGAGCCGTAGAGGTTGTAGAGCACGGGGCCGAAGTGGTCGAGCACGTGTGTCACGAGGGTGCCGCCGATGGCCGATCCGCTGGACGCGATGACCCGTAACGTGTCGGGCCGATTGGTTCGGAGCACCGGGGATTCGACGTCGAGCAGGCGCGAGAGCATCACGGGGACGACGACCAGCACGTCGGCCCGATGGTCGGTGAGGGCGCGGAGGGTTTGCTCCGGGTCGAAGCGCCGGTGCAGCACCTGGGTGGCACAACGGGCGAGGCCGAGCATCAGGTGGCTGAGCCCCCACGCGTGGAACATCGGCGCGGCGACGACCTGTGTGTCTCCGAGCCGCAGCGGGATGCGGTCGAGTACGGCTCCGACACCTTCGACGTCGGTGGCGTGGGCCGAGCGGGCGGCGCCTTTCGGGCGGCCGGTCGTGCCCGATGTGAGGATCACCACGGCGCCTGGCGAGCTCGGCGGTGCGACCGTGCCCGCGGTGGTCATCCCGGCCAGCGCCGATTCGTCGAGGAGGAACCGCGCACCGCACCCCGCGACGGCGTCGGTGAACTCGTCGTCGTGGATGACGACGTCGATCGCCTCGTGGGCGACGACGTCGGCGAGTTGCGGCCCCGCGAAGCCGGTGTTCAGCAACACGAGGTCGGCGCCGGTCGCGGCCACGGCGGCCGCGGCCTCGACGAAGCCACGATGGTTCCTGGCGAGCAGACCGACCCGCACGTCGGGGCCGACCCCGCGTGCGGCGAGTGAGGCGGCGATCGCCTGCGAGCGGTGCCACAGCTCGCGGTAGTCGGTGGTGCCGTGGTCGTCGACGACGGCGACCCGGTCGGGGTAGCGGGCGGCAGCCCCGGCGACGAGCGCTGCGACCGAGGTGCCCCACGGCGCCATCGCCAGCAGCGACCGGGGCAGCCGGTCGGGGCGTTCGATCGGGGTCAGCATCGACTTGGCGATCGCAGCGCCGGATAGCAACTTCGACTGGAGCGACATCACTGAACTGCCATTTTCAACGCCCGATCACGGCCGGAACGACGGGTCGTCGTCGTCGGCTCCGAACTCGCGGACGTCGGTGAGTCGGTCGCCCTCGTACGGCTGCGGGTGGTTCGCCACGATCGTCCCCTTCGTTCATGTCGCGACCGCGACGGTCGCGGTGTCGGCGACCCTAGTGTCGGCCGGTGAGCCAGTGGCCAGCGGCAGTGGCGACGTGGGAGGCGCGGCCGACGAGGAAGTGGTCGACCGATTCGACCGTGCGGAGTTCGACGTCGGGCCAGTCGGCGGTGGCGTGGGCGGCATCGGCGGGTGGGGTGAACTGGTCGTGCTGTGGGGTGAGCAGCAACACGGGGACCGACGGTGGGACGACGGTGAACATCGCCAGCGGGGGAGCGATCGCGACCACTGCCCCGATGCGCTCGTCGGCCACGCCGAGCGCGACGGCCGCCCCGAACGAGTAGCCGACCACGGCGAGCGGTCCGGCGGCCCGGTCGTCGAGCGCGTCGAGGGCGGCGATCACGTCGAGCCGTTCGCCGACCCCGTCACCGAACTCGGATCTGAAGTCGAATCGAAGCGTCGTGAACCCGAGCGCGGGGAGGTGGCGGAACACCGCGTCGACGACCGGGTTGAAGCGATCGCCGCCGTACCGGGGGTGCGGATGGCACACGACGACACCGCCCGACGCTTCGGCCGGCGCACCGGTCGGCGTCGCGATGTCCGCCGTGAGGCGGTGCCCGTCGGCGGTGGTCAACGGTACGGACTCCACCTCGGCGACGGTACCCTCGTGGCCGTGTCCGACGGCGACCAGAAGCTCCCGATCAAGATGCTCAACGACCGCCTGCTGGTCAAGCTGAGCAAGGAAGACGGCGAACGCAAGACCGGCGGCGGCATCCTGATCCCCGCGACGGCGCAGATGTCGAAACGTCTGGTGTGGGCCGAGGTCGTGGCGCTCGGGCCCAACGTGCGCAGCGCCGAGATCGGCGACAACGTGCTGTTCAGCCCCGACGACCGGTACGAGGTCGAGGTCGGCGGCGACGACTACATCATGCTGCGAGAGCGCGACCTCCACGCGGTGGCCGCCAAGCGCATCGAAGCCTCCACCGGTTTGTACCTGTAGCCGCGCGGTTCGATCGGCGTCACGCAACCCGTTGGGGTGTGCGGCGGCGTGGCTCGTAGGCTGATCGCATGCCGTCCGGAGTCCAGATCGACGTTTCCCCCGAGCAGATCGAATCGCTCACCTACAACCTCGACGGGTTGATCCCCGCCATCGCGCAGGACCACGAAACCCGTGAGATCCTGATGATGGCCTGGATGAACGCCGAGTCGCTCCGTCGGACGTTCGACGAGGGGCGCATGGTCTACTGGTCGCGCAGCCGTCAGGAGCTGTGGCGCAAGGGCGACACGAGTGGCGACCGGCAGTTCGTGCGCGAGGCCTATTTCGACTGCGACGCCGATGCGCTGTTGTTCATCGTCGAACAAGAGGGCGCGGGGGCCTGCCACACCGGCGAACGATCCTGCTTCTTCCGGGCGTTCGGTCGCGACGACGTCGAAGCCGTCTGAACCGGCGCCCCGTGCAGATCCACCCCACTCGCGAAGAGTTCCGGGCGCTCGCTGCCGAACACAGCATCGTTCCGGTCTGGGCCGAGGTGCTCGGCGACCTCGAGACACCGGTGGCCGCGTTCGCCAAGCTCGTCGGTGACGAACCGGGTTTCCTGCTCGAATCGGTCGAGCACGGTGAGCGGTGGAGTCGTTTCTCGTTCGTGGGCCGCAACCCGTCGGCCACGCTGCTGTTGCGCGACGGCGCGCTCGAGGTCAGCGGCGATCTGCCGCCCGGCATCCCGACCGACCGGGGCATGCTCGCCGCGATCGAGGCGCTGCTCGACACGTACACGAGCCCGGCGTTCGACGAGCTTCCGCCGATGCACGGCGGCATCATGGGGTACCTCGGCTACGACGTGATCCGTGAGGTCGAACACCTTCCGGACGTGCCGGACGACGATCACGGGTTGCCCGACGCGATCATGAGCGTGATCGGTTCGCTCGCCGCGTTCGACCACTGGAAGCAGCGGATCTACATGATCGAGAGTGTGCCCACGCACGGGCTCACCGACGCGCAGCTCGACGACGCGTACGACGCGGCGTCGGCTCGGGCACACGTCGCGATCGACCGGCTCGCGCAGCCGTTGCCGTACCTGCCGGTCGAGCCGCCGACGAAAGACGACGTGCTGCCCGAGCTGCAGTCGTCGATGCCCAACGGCATGTACCAGCGGGCGGTCGACGTGGCCAAGGAGTACATCCTCGACGGCGACATCTTCCAGGTCGTGCTGGCCCAGCGCTACGACATCGAGCTCGAGGCCGACCCGTTCGACGTCTACCGCGTGCTCCGCCAGGTCAACCCGAGCCCGTACATGTACTTCGTGCGCAACCCCGAGATCACGATCGTCGGTTCGTCACCCGAGCCGATGGTGCAGCTGCTCGACCGCAAGGTCGTGTCCCGCCCGATCGCCGGCACCCGCAAGCGTGGTGCCACCGACGAGCACGACCGGCGCCTCGCCGCCGAGCTGGTCGAACACCCCAAGGAGCGCGCCGAGCACGTGATGCTGGTCGACCTCGCCCGCAACGACGTGGGCCGGGTCGCGAAGTTCGGCACCGTGCATCCCGACGAGCTGATGACGCTCGAGAAGTACAGCCACGTGATGCACCTCACGTCGCAGGTGTCCGGCGACCTGCGCGACGAGCTGGGGCCGATCGACGTGCTGCGGGCCACGCTGCCGGCCGGCACGGTCAGCGGTGCGCCGAAGGTGCGGGCGATGGAGATCATCGACGAACTCGAACCGGTGAAGCGGGGCCCGTACGCGGGCGTCGTCGGCTACGTCGACTGGTCGGGCAACCTCGACACCGCCATCGCGATCCGAACCATGTTCATCCGGCCGGCCGACGAGGACGGTGTGGTCACCGCCAGTCTGCAGGCCGGTGCCGGCATCGTGGCCGACAGCGTTCCCGACGACGAAGACCTCGAGTGTCGGAACAAGGCTGCCGGCCTCCTGGCGG
>CAXAWD010000230.1:0-6330 GCA_963972325.1 uncultured Acidimicrobiaceae bacterium | reverse complement strand
GAGGTCGGTCGCCGGTTCGCCGTCGTCGACGTACTCGAGCAGCATCGCCCGGAACGGGCCACTCACCTCGAGCTTGCCGAGGATGGCGTTGACGCCCCACACGACTCGATCGAGGATGACGAAGCTCGGTGGCATGTTGAGGTGTTCGATCACGTCGGCGTGCGGGCCGTTCAGGTCGAAGATCTTGGCGATCGTGTCGATCATCCACTGGCGGGTGAACGTGAACTCGTCGGTCAGGTAGGGCCGGTACGGGCTCGACACGTAGTCGAACACGTGGGCGGCGTCGAGGCCGTGGTTCGGCCGCAGGAAACCACTGTGCTCCATCGCGGCGACGAGTCGTTCGGGATCCCGGTGCACGATGACGGCGTCGAGCGTGGGCCGGAGCGCCTCCCACTCGCCGGGCGACCATCGCTTGACCAGACCGAAATCGAGGAACGTGACGCTGCCGTCGTGATGGAACTTGTAGTTGCCGGGGTGCGGGTCGCCGTTGAACGCGCCGTGCCGGACGATCGCGTGTTGTGCGAAACGCCACACCACCTCACCGGCGCGCTGTTTGGTCGCGGGGCTGGCGGTGGCGACGAACTCGTCGAACGAGAGCCCATCGACCCACTCGGTCGTGAGCACCGTGTCGGCGGAGAGTTCGGGGACGACCTGTGGGATCCGCACCCACGGGTGGCCGGCGAACAACCGGGCGAACTCGGCTGCGTTGTCGGCCTCGAGACCGTAGTCGAGTTCTTCTCGCATGCGCGCCCGGAGTTCGTCGACCAAGCCGCGTGCGTCCAAGCCTTTCAGCATCAGCGACGAGAACATGCCGTACATCACTTCGGCCGCGTCGAGATCGGACTCGATCGCCTCGTGCACGCCGGGGTACTGCACCTTGACCGCGACATCGCGGCCGTCGTGGGTGACCGCCCGGTGCACCTGTCCGATGCTCGCCGCGGCAGCCGGCATGTCGGCCCAGTCGAGGAAGATCTGCTCGGGTGGGCCGCCGAGCGCATCGGCGACGACCCCGGCGGCCAGGCTGGGTGCCATCGGCGCCGCGTCGGATTGAAGGGTGGCGAGCGCGGCCTGCGCCTCGTCAGGCAGCGACTCGAAGATGAAGCTGATCATCTGACCGGCCTTCATCAGGACACCCTTCATCTCGCCGAGTTCTTTGGCGACGTCGGCTGCGGTGCGGATCGCGAACCGGGTGTCGAGTTCGGCTCGGCGCGTGGCCGGTGAACCCACGCCGCGCACCTTGGACGCCGCGAACCGTGCCGAGTTCCGCGCCGACAGCTTCCAGATCCGTACCGATCGGCCGACGCGCCCGGTCGGCGTCGAACGTCTGGCCGCGATGCTCGCGCCGGTCGCCGCCGCAGCGATGGCAGCGAGTGCGGCGATGGCGGAGCGGCGGTGAGCCATGTCGCCGGCTCAGACGCGGCGGGCGACCGGGTTGGCCGCGAGCACGTGGTCGGGAATCGGTTCGCCCGTCACCTCGTCGACCCAATAGCTGCCGTCGTCGAGCGCGGCGAGCGCAGCCTCGACCGCGGTGAGGTCGCGCTCGATCGCTTCGAGATCGGGCGGGGTCGCAGTCGGACCGGCGGCGTCGCCCTGTCCACCGGTGTCGGCAAGATCGGCTGGGTTGGCCTCGGTCACGGATCCGACGCTACCCGGTCGGTCATCGGCCCGGGATGCGAGCGGGCCCGATCCCCTTCGGCCGAGCAGGAGGTCGGTGATCGCGGCGCGAGGGCGAACTCGACCGATGATGGCGGAATCATCGGGAGCTCGCCCTCGCCCGACCAGTATGACGGCGTCATCGTCGCTCGAAACGGCGGCGGTGTGTCGCTTCGGTCACACCCGCCGACGGCCGTGGCCGGACGAATCGGGGCGGAGCGCACCGCGGCGCCAGCACCGTAAGTTTCTGTGGATACTTGTCAAGACTATGCAAAATTGCGAGAGTGCGGTAACGTAGTTCTTCGTCCGATCGAACGTCCGCGGCGGAAGGGAGTGACGTGACACGGATTCGGGAACCGAGACAAGATCACACTGCCCCGCGTCGCGACCGTGGGGTCACGTTCATCGAAATCCTCGTCACGATCACACTGCTCGGCACCGTGGTGCTCGGCGTGCTCGCCGCGGCCCAGGCGTCGGTGCGGGCGTCGCGTGTGAGCCGTGAGGCCTCCCGCGTCGAGTCGGCGCTCCTGACCGCCGCCGAGCGCATCGAACGGGCGCCACGCTCCGACGCTGCGTACCGATGCGATCTCAGTGGCCCGGTGTACGCGGCGGCACAGCTCAAACTCGGCGTCTCGCAAGCCGACGCGCCCATGTACGCAACCGTCACCTACCAGCACCTCACCGCCGGGGGTTGGGTCGACGGCGCCTGCCCCGGCGGGTCCTATCAGGCCAACCTGGTCCAGCGGATCACGATCACCATGACGAGCCCGAACAATGGGCTGGAACGCACGCTCAACGTGTTGAAAGGCGACACCTGACGATGAGGCGACAGATCGACACCGACCCTGACCTCCACCCCGACGCCGGTATGACCCTGGTCGAGTTGCTCGTCTCCGTGGTCGTGGTGGCGTTGATCGCCACGGTGCTGGCCGCAGCGATCACGGTGGTGTTCCGCCAGGCGCCCGAGACCACGGCGCGCGCCGACACCGCCCGGTGGGAACAGAATCTCGGCACGTGGTTGCCGGCCGACCTGACGTCGGCCGAATGGCCCGACCCGAGCGACCCGACCCAGGCCGTCGGCTACGCGCCGTACGAGCCGTGTCCCAGCGTCGCCTGCACGTTCGGTGACAACATCGCGCACCTCTCGTGGAACGACGACGGCACCACGGTCCACGTCAGCTACCGCTACGGCGCGACCGCCGACGGCACCTACGAGTTCCGACGGGTCGAGTGCCGCGCCGGGAGTTGTACCTCGATCACGCTCGTGCGCGACATGCCGGCGCCAGCGGCGGGCGGCACGCCCCCGATCAGCGTGACGTTCCCGCCCGACGTGCTCGAGACCGACCCCAACGGCAGCGAGATCGTCAACTCGAGCGGCCGTCGTGTCACCGTCACGGTGTACGGCGCCGGAGGTACCGATCTCCTCACCTTCAGCGGTGGCGGCGTCGAGCGCGTGGATCTCGAACCGGCCGCGATCCAGCCGCCCGAGTTCCTCCAGGCACGCAGTGGCTGCGGCGGTCCGATCACGTTGATCGTCGACGAGTCCGGGTCGCTGAGCAACACCGACGCCTCCCGCGTCAAGGCCGGCGTCGAGTCGTTCGTCGAGACCTTCGCCGGCACGCCCACGATGCTGCAGATCGTCGGGTTCAGCAACCGGGCCCGCGTGCTCGACGACAACCCGAACTCGTCGCCACATCCCTGGAACTACTGGTTCGACCTGTCAGAGCAGTCGGTGGTCGACGACCTGCTGGGGTCGGGTTCGCCGATCGACGACCTTGACAACAACGGTGCGACCAACTGGGAAGATGCCCTGTACCGGGCGTTCTACACCGAGGGCGGCCAGACCTACGAGGCGGTCTCCAACCCGGCCACACCGCCGGCTGAACTGGTCGTCTTCTTCACCGACGGCCTGCCGACCCACGACCGCGACACCAACGGCCAGACCGGCGCCGAGAACCCCGAGGCGCCGTCGGTCCACGGCCACTTCGACTACGACAACACCACCGTCAGCGGCGGCACGCAGTTCAGCCCCCGTGGCTGGTACCGGGCCAGCTGGCTGCTGCAGCAGACCTCGACCCGCGTCATCGGTGTCGGCGTCGGCAACCAGATCGACGACTGGGTCAACCTGGACCGCGACACCACCATCCCCGACTCGGTCATCGCGTCGAGCTGGTCGGCCCCGTACCGGTCGGGCACCGGTTACTCGCACGCCCGCTCCTTCCTGGCCGAGGTTCCGCTCGGCGACCTGATCGCCGGCAACGACATCAGCAACTTCAGCGGCAACGCCTCCGAGCGCTACCTCAAAGTCGAGTACGACGGCGGCTGGGACCCCGAAGCGGTCAAGGATGCCGACATCCTGACCACCACCGACTTCAGCCGGTTCGGCGGGGCGCTCGAGTCGATTGCCCTGGCCGAGTGCGGCGGCACGCTCACCGTGCAGACCCGCAAACTGTCCGACGGCACGCCGCTGCGGTCGGCCGTCACGTACGAGGTGTCGGGCACCGATCGGCCCCTCACCGAGAGCACCACGTCGGCCGTCAGCAAGACCGCCGTGTTCGACATCTCGACCGAGGGCGGCACCACGGCCGAGGTGCTGCTCCAGCCCCGCACGCTCGACGGCACCGGCTACACGGCCCACGACTGGATCTGCCGGAGCCGCAACGTCGAGATCACCGACCCGGCCAAGCTGTCCGAGGCCGACCCCGGCGCCGGTGCGATCGGCGGCGTCAACATCACCGTGGCGGCCAACGAGGCCGTGTCCTGCATCCTGCTCGTCGTCCCGGAGTGACCATGCTGAATCAGATGCCCACGCCGCCGAATCGAATGCCCGCCTCGAAACGCTCGTCGATGTCGAACCGCGCCAGTCGGCCCGTCGCCGGCACACAGTGGCTGCAACATCGCCGCGACGAAGGCGCCGTGCTGCCGCTGGTCCTCGTCCTGATGGTGATCGGTGCCCTGATCGTGATCCCGCTGATGGACTACACGGTCTCGGTGATCCGGGCGAACAAGGTCGAAGAAGAGAAGACACGCAACGTAGAGGCGGCCAAGGGCGGCGTGCGCACCGCGCTGCGTCAGCCGGCCGCCCTGTTCGGCGACAAGGATCGCGCCAACGCCGGTTGCCCCACGAACCCGGACGATCTGCTCCCCGCCGACGGTGTCGTCGTCGACGGCATCCCGGTCACGATCAGCTGCTCGCCGATCCGCGAGCTGAGCGCCAACGAGGTGTTCGGCTTCGAGGTGCCGATCGGCGCCGCGCAGCTGCAGATCGCTCCCGACCCGGCCGGGTTCGATCGCTTCAGCGGCGTCACCGCCAGCTCGGGTGAGGCGCCGCCGTACCCCGACACCGGCGTCGACCCGACGTGGGCCTGGTGGCAGGGGCACGTGTGGACCAACCCGTCCGACTCCGCCGACACCAAGACGATCTGGGTGCCCGACCTGCCGAGCTTCACCGACGAAGCACGGCCGTCCACCCCGCTCCAGATGCCCGGCTTCGACTGCCAGGTGTTCCTCCCCGGCCGGTACCCCGACCCGCTGGTGCTCGATGGCAGTGGGTCGAGCGACAACTTCTACTTCGCGAGCGGCGTCTACTACTTCGAAGAGCCGGTCACGATCTCGGGTGACGTCGACGTCGTCATCGGCCAGGGGCTCGCCGACTTCGGCATCTCCAACGACTGCGCCGACGACACGCAGGTCGGCGCCAACGTGAGCGTGCCGGCCAACACCGTGTACGGCATCGACGGCAACAGCGGCGGCGCCACCTGGGTGTTCGGCGATCGCGGGCGACTGGTCGTCAGCGAGGCCGGCGGTGCGCCGTCGGTGCGCTTCAACCAGCGATACGCCTCCGAAGACCGAGGCGGGTGGACCAACATCCTGAGCGTCAACGGCGACTGGTCGTACAACAACGGCGACACCGACGACGACGACGAGTTCGAAGACCCCGACGGGCACCACACCGCGACCAACGTCAACCACGTCGACCGCAGTCGTGTGCTGCAGGTCGACGGCAGCGGCAACGTGCTCCCGGTCGACCTGGGCGCCCCGGGCGCGGCGTACACCCCGAGCCACCCCGACCTGACCGACGAGGCACGGGTGCCCGACGCGCCGACCGCAGTCACCGGCCAGGCCCGCTCCAACGGCCCCGATGGCGCGATCCTCATCACGTTCGACGGCGTCGAGGGTGCCGATACGAACGGTGCGATCGTGACCGAGTACGAAGCCGGCATCGAGGCCCGCTCGTCGAAGCCGACCGGCCCGGCCCCGACCGTGACCTGCACCACCGCCGGCGACCCGGCGTCGCTGGTGCCGACCGACGAAGGTGCCGACGGCACCGATCCGTGGGCGCGGTCCCACCCCGAGAACGCCGCCGACCCCGACGGCTACGCCTGCCTCATCACCGGGGTCTCCACGGGATCGACGTACTGGGTCACGGCACGGGCCCGCAACGACGCCGGGTGGAGCGAGTGGGCCGACCCGCAGCGGGTGTCGTCGACGTCATGGGCGTCGGCACCGGCGGTCGCCCCGACCTCGGCACCCACCGACGTCGACGTGATGCCGTACGCCGGCGATGCCGGCCGACCGGACGCGGCGCTCGTCACCTGGGACCCTCCGGCGTCGACCAACGGCGCCCCGGTACTCGGCTACGACGTCGAGGTGTACCGGGTGTACACCGAGCTCGTC
>CAXAWD010000229.1:0-6373 GCA_963972325.1 uncultured Acidimicrobiaceae bacterium | reverse complement strand
CACACGGTGACCAGATCGTCGGTGCGGGAGTGGGCCAGCGTCACCGTGGCATCGGTGCCCTTGCGGCCGAGCAGGAGCACCTGGGGCAGGCCGGTGAGCGTGGAACGCCCCACCACGACGGCCCGCTTGCCCGACGTCTCGACGCCGTACCGCTCGAGCAGACGCATCACCCCGAGCGGCGTGCACGGCACGTGGCCGGGCAGGCCGCGCACGAGGCGCCCCATCGACCGCTCGGTGAGTCCGTCGACGTCCTTCTCCGGCGGCACGAGGGCGAGCACGGGTTCGGCGTCGAGGTGACCCGGCAGCGGCAGTTGCACGAGGATCCCGTGCACGGCCGGGTCGTCGACGAGCTTCACCACCGCCGCCTCGACCTCGGCCTGGGTGGCATCGTCGGGGAGTTCGACGCCTTTCGAGATCAGCCCGGCCTCCTCGGCCTTCTTGTGCTTCATCCGCACGTAGATCTGGCTCGGTCGGTCGGCGCCGACCAGCACGGTGGCCAGACAGACCGGTGGTGAACCCAGCCCGTCGAGCTCGGCACGGATGCGCGCGACGGTCTCGTCGCGCAGACGGTTGCCGTCCATCAGGACTGCGCCGCCGACTGTTCGTTCGAAGTCGTCGCTCATGGCCCTCATTCTCCCTGACGGTCGGCGCCTGACACCAACCCTCAGGAGAGTCCGACGATGTCGCCGTCGTCGTCGAAGTCGATCCGGGACGCGGCGGGCGACTTGCCCAGACCCGGCATCGTCCGCATCTCGCCACAGATGGGGTACACGAAACCGGCACCGACCGAAGCCCGCGCCTCGCGCACGGTCAGGGTGTGGCCGGTCGGCGCCCCCTTCAGCGACGCATCACCCGAGATCGACAGGTGCGTCTTGGCGATGCAGACCGGCAGATTGCCGTAACCGTTCTTCTCGTAGTTGGTGAGCTGTTTGCGGGCGACCGGCGTGTACTCCACCCGCTCGGCGCCGTAGATCGTGGTGGCGATCGTCTCGATCTTCGATTTGAGGCTGTCCTCGTCGTCGTAGAGAAAGTGGAAGTCGCTCTCCTCCGCACATGCCTCGATCACCGCCCGTGCGAGGTCGGTGGCGCCGGCGCCGCCGTCCGCGAAGTTGGTGCACACGGCCACCCGGGCACCCATCCGCTCGGCCACACGGCGGATCTCGTCGTGCTCGCTCTGGTGGTCGGTCGGGAACGCGTTGATCGCGACGACGGGCGTGACGCCGTGCGCCTTGACGTTCTCGATCTGCTTGCGGAGGTTGGCTGCACCGACCGCGACGTCGTCGGGGTTCTCGTCGAGCAGGTCGTCCGGCAGGTCCTTGCCGGCCACGATCTTGTACTTGCCGGAGTGGGCCTTGAGCGCACGGACGGTCGCCACCAGCACCGCGGCGTCGGGTGTCAGCCCGCTCGCGCGACACTTGATGTTGAAGAACCGCTCGGCTCCCATGTCGGCACCGAACCCCGCCTCGGTGATCAGGTAGTCACCGGAGCGGATGCCGATCAGGTCGCCGACGACCGACGAGTTGCCGTGCGCGATGTTGCCGAACGGACCGGCGTGCACGATCACGGGCGTGTTCTCGAGCGTCTGGAGCAGATTGGGTGCGAGCGCGTCGCGCATCATGACAGCCATCGATCCGGCACCGCTCAGTTGCTCGGCCGTCACGGGCACCCCGTCGGGGGTGTAGCCGACGACGATCCGCCCGAGCCGGGCCCGCAGGTCGGCGGGCGACGTGGCCAACGCCAGGATCGCCATCACCTCGGACGCGGCCGTGATGTCGAAACCGGTCTGCCGCACGACGCCGTCCATCTTGCCGCCGAGGCCGACCACGATGTTGCGCAGCGACCGGTCGTTGACGTCGAGCACCCGACGCCACGTGATGTTGTCGACGTCGAGACCGAGCTCGTTGCCGTGGAACAGGTGGTTGTCGACCATCGCCGACAGCAGGTTGTGGGCGGCGGTCACCGCGTGGAAGTCGCCCGTGAGGTGCAGGTTGAGCAACTCCATCGGGATCACCTGGCTGTAGCCGCCGCCGGCCGCACCGCCCTTGATGCCGAACGTCGGCCCCATCGACGGTTGCCGCAGCGAGATCACCGCGTTCTCGCCGACGTGCTGCATCGCCTGACCGAGGCCGACGGTGACGGTGGTCTTGCCCTCGCCGAGGGGTGTGGGGGTGACCGCCGTGACCACGACGTACTTCGCCTTCGGCCGGTCGCTCAACTCGTCGATCGCGTCGAGCCGGATCTTCGCCACATCGCTGCCGTACGGCTGGAGCAGATGTTCGCCGATGCCCATCTTCGTGGCGATCTCGGACATCGGTTTCGGCGTCGCGCGACGGGCGATCTCGAGATCGGTCGGAAAGGTCATCGATGCTGCTCCCACGGATGTGCTCGGGCCGTCACCGGCCGGTCGGACGCCTCAGTGTCGCACACTCGACGGTGCTCGGCGGGGCGAACCGTCGCCGGGAGCGGAACGGTCGCCGACGGGTCGCTGCACTAGTCTCGGCCGTGATGGGACGTCGACAGCATCGCCCGATGGAGCGCCTCACCCAGCCCCTCGTCCGAGAGGACGGCGTGCTCCGACCGGCGACCTGGGACGAGGCTCTCGACCGTGCTGCATGGGGGTTCAGGCGCACGCTCGACGCCCACGGCGGCGGTTCGATCGGTGTGTTCTCGTGCTCGAAGTCGACCAACGAGATGAACTTCGTCGCCCAGAAGCTCGCCCGCACCGTGTTCGAGACCAACAACATCGACTCCTGCAACCGCACTTGACACGCTCCCTCCGTGGTCGGTCTGGCCACAGTCTTCGGAGCAGGAGGCGGCACCTCGTCGTACCAAGAGGCCGAGGCCGCTGACGTGATCGTCATGTGGGGATCCAACGCACGCAACGCACACCCGATCTTCTTCCATCACGTGCTCACCGCGATCAACAACGGCGCCAAGCTGTACGTGGTCGACCCTCGTCGCAGCGAAACGGCACGGTTCGCCGATCGCTGGCTCGGCCTCCACGTCGGCACCGACATCGCCCTGTCCAACACGATCGCCCGCGAGATCATCCACGCCGGGCTCGCCGACCTGACGTTCGTCGAGCGCGCCACCACCGGCTACGCCGAGTACGCAGCATCGGTCGAGGACTGGACGCTCGAGCGCGGTGAGCAGGTCACCGGCGTGCCGGCCGACGCGATCCGTGAACTCGCCCACGCCTACGCCACCGCCGACGCCGCTCAGCTGTGCTGGACGCTCGGCATCACCGAGCACCACAACGGCGTCGACAACGTGCTGGCGCTCTGCAACCTGGCGATCCTGACCGGTCAGGTCGGCCGCTTCGGTGCCGGCCTCACGCCACTGCGCGGTCAGAACAACGTGCAGGGCGGCGGCGACATGGGCGCGCTGCCGAACAAGCTGCCCGGCTTCCAAGACGTGGAAGACGACGCGGCCCGCGCCAAGTTCGAGGCCGAATGGGGCGCCACGGTGCCGCCCGGGAACGGCTGGCATCTGACCGAGATGTTCGAGGCGATGGAGCGCGACGAACTCCGTTCGGTGTTCGTGATCGGTGAGAACCCGGCCCAGTCCGAGGCCGACGTGAGCAAGGCGGTCGAGTTGCTGTCGAGCCGCGACCACCTCGTCGTGCTCGACATCTACCTCACGAAGACAGCCGAGCTGGCCGACGTCGTGCTGCCCGGCAGCGCCTCGTGGTGCGAGTCCGACGGCACGGTCACCAACTCCGAGCGGCGCGTGCAGCGCGTCCGCAAGGCACTCGACCCGCCGGGCGATGCTCGCGACGACATCGACATCCTGCTCGACCTCGCCGCCCGCCTGGGCCACGAGTGGCACTACGACGACCACGAACAGATCTGGGACGAGCTGCGCCGCCTCTCCCCCATGCACGCCGGCATGTCGTGGCCACGTCTCGACGAACTCGGCGGCATCCAGTGGCCGTGCCCGTCCGACGACGCCATCGAACCGCCGTTCCTCCACGGGCGACTGTGGGCCGACGACCCTGCCGAGCGCGGGCGGCCGGCGCCCTTCTCCGTCGTGCGCGACGAGGGGCCCGTCGAGTCGTTGAGCGACGAGTTCCCGCTGCGGCTCACCACCGGCCGACGCCTCGACTCGTACAACACGGGCGTGCAGTCCGGTGGCTACCGCAGCCCGAACCGGCTCGGCGAGACGATCGACATCTCACCGGAGGACGCCGAGCGGCTCACGATCGCCGACGGCGAGGTCGTACGCGTGTCCTCACCGCGCGGCACCGTCGACGCTCCGGCGCGGATCGACCCCGGCCTCCGTCCCGGGCTCGTGTTCATGACGTTCCACTTCCCCGACGAGGTCGACGTCAACCAGCTCACGATCGACGCAACCGACCCCCGCTCGGGCACCGCCGAATTCAAGGCGGCCGCCGTTCGCATCGACAAGTTCGTCTCGCCCATCGGGGTCTCCGGCTGATGGACGTCGTGACCAGGGGCGTCCCCCCGACCACCGCCGAACGAGAAGCGGTCGAATCGGTGCTCGGGCCCGCGCCCGAACGCGATCTGCACGACATCGCCGGCGGGCACTCGCTGCGCGCACAGCGCCACCTGCTGCTCCCCACGCTGCACGCCGTCAACGACCGCGTCGGTTGGCTCAGCCAGGAGGCGATCGACCACATCGCCGAGCGGCTCGCCCTCGGCCCGGCCGAGGTGTACGGCGTCGCGTCGTTCTACGCCCTGTTCTCGATGGAAGCGCGCCCGACGCACCAGACGCACGTCTGTGTCGACGTCGCGTGCCGCTCCCAGGGAGGGCCGACCGAGGCCGATCTGCCGCCCGGCGCCCACGCATCGCCGTGCCTCGGCATGTGCGAGCGAGCACCGTCCGTATTCGTCACCGAGGCCGGAGCGCCCCACCGCCAGGCAGTCGCCGGCCACGTCACACCGGTCGACGTGCAGCGCTTCGCCGACGGCGGGTTCCCCGACGCCGAGGCCGCACCCGGAGCCGCCGTGCCGCAGGCGGGATCCGACGACCTCGTCCTGCTGCACCGCGCCGGCCGTATCGACCCGCTCGACCTCGACGCGTTCCTCGCCGACCGTGGCTTCGATGCGCTCGCCGAAGCGAAACGACTCGGCCGGGAAGACACGATCGCCGCCGTGACCGAGTCAGGTCTGATCGGGCGCGGCGGCGCCGGCTTCCCGACCGGGCGCAAGTGGGAGGCGGTCCGCACCCAGGAGACCGGCCCGCACTACCTCGTGTGCAACGCCGACGAGTCCGAGCCCGGCACGTTCAAAGACCGGGTGCTGATCGAAAACGACCCGTTCACCCTGATCGAGGCGATCTGCATCGCCGCCTACGCCACCGGCTGCGAACGGGGCTACATCTACCTTCGTGGCGAGTACCCGCGTGCCCGCACCACACTCGAACGAGCGATCGCGACGTGCTACGAGCGCGGCCTGCTCGGCGGCGGCACCGGGTTCGACCTCACGCTGTTCCTCGGTGCGGGCGCGTACATCTGCGGCGAGGAGACGGCGATCTTCAACTCGATCGAGGGCTACCGCGGCGAGCCGCGCAACAAGCCGCCGTTCCCGTTCCAGGCCGGCCTGTTCGGCAAGCCGACGGTGGTCAACAACGTCGAAACACTGATGAACGTGCCGTACATCCTGCTCGATGGTCACGCCACCGAGCACCGTCTGTACTGCCTGTCGGGCGCCGTGCGACGACCGGGTGTGTACGAGGTGCCGTACGGCGAGACGCTCGGCGAACTGATCGAACTGGCCGGTGGGCTCCGCGACGGGTCGGAGCTTCGCGCCGTGCTGCTCGGTGGCGCGGCCGGCAACTTCGTGGGCCCGGACGACCTCGACCTGGTGCTGTCACCCGGCGATGTGCGCGCCGCCGGCCTGTCGCTCGGGTCCGGTGTGGTGATGGTCGTCGATCAGCACGCCGACCTCGTCGACCTGGTCAAGCGGATCGCCGCGTTCTTCCGCGACGAGTCGTGCGGGCAGTGTGTCCCGTGCCGTGTCGGCACCGTGCGCCAGGAAGAGGCGATCGACCGGATCATCGCCGGCGCCGACCGCGAGGTCGACCTCGCGCTGCTCCGAGAGATCGGCACCGCCATGCAGGACGCCAGCATCTGCGGCCTCGGCCAGACCGCCTACAACGCCATCGAGTCCGCCGTCGTCCGCCTGGGGGTGTTCTCGTGACCACATCGCGAGTTGCGCCAGGCACAACTCGCGATTCGGTCGAGTTGAACATCGACGGGCGCGACGTCAGCGTGCCGGCAGGGTCGACGATCCTCGACGCGTGCGGCGGCAAGGGCGGCGACATCCCCACCCTCTGCTACGGCGACACGATCACCCCGAAGAACGCCTGCCGCGTGTGCATGGTCGAAGTCGAGGGCTCACGGGTGCTCGTG
>CAXAWD010000228.1:0-6374 GCA_963972325.1 uncultured Acidimicrobiaceae bacterium | reverse complement strand
TGCGACAGGTCGGTCTTCCAACCCGGCAACGTCTCGTACACCGGCTCGACCGCCCCGAGCACGTCGGTGATGTGGGGGTAGTAGTCGATCGGCGTGCCGTCGAGCCGGTAGCCGGTGCAGACCTTGACCTCGTCGAACCCGTCGAGGATGTCGAGCTTGGTCAACGCGATCTCGGTGAGGCTGTTGAGGCGCACCGCCTGGCGCAGCATCACGCAGTCGAGCCACCCGGCCCGGCGGCGCCGACCGGTCACGGTGCCGAACTCGCGGCCGACGTCGATCAGCGTCTCGCCGTCGTCGTCGAGCAGCTCGGTCGGGAACGGCCCGGCGCCCACACGAGTGGTGTACGCCTTGGTGATACCGACGATCCGGTTGATGTCGCGCGGCCCGAGACCCGAACCGGCGCAGGCGCCACCGGCGGTCGGGTTGGACGACGTGACGTACGGATACGTGCCGTGGTCGAGGTCGAGGAACGTCGCTTGGGCGCCCTCGAGCAGGATCTCCGCACCGCCGGCGAGCGCGTCGTGGAGCAGCGTCACGGTGTCGGCGACGTAGGGCCGCAACCGTTCGCCGTAGGCGACGAACCGGGCGACGATCTCGTCGACGTCGAGCGGGTCGCCGCCGGCGTGCTCGATCAGCGCGTTCTCGGCGATCGCCCGCGCCCGCACCGTGGCGGCGAACCGCTCGGGGTCGACCACCTCGCCGACACGCACGCCGACCCGGCGCGCCTTGTCGGCGTAGGCCGGCCCGATCCCCTTGAGGGTGGTGCCGATCTTGTCGTCGCCCCGCATCGCCTCGGCGATCGCGTCGTGCGCCTGGTGCCACGGGAAGATCAGATGCGCCAGGGTCGACACCTTCAGCTCGGCACACGAGATACCACGGCTCTCGAGCGTGTCGACCTCGTTGAACAGTGTCGGCAGGTCGACGACCACTCCGTTCGCGATCACCGGCACGACGTGGTCGTACAGCACACCGCTCGGGATCAGCTGGAGTGCGTACTTCTGATCATCGACGACCACGGTGTGACCGGCGTTGTGACCGCCCTGGTAGCGCACCACGTAGGTGTGCTCCTTCGAGAGCAGGTCGATGATCTTGGCCTTGCCTTCGTCACCCCATTGGGCTCCGATGACGACGGTGACGGGCATGGGCACGCTCCCCGGTAGTTCGGACTGGAACGTGGCATGACTCTACTGCGCACGACCCCGCGTCGTCGCTTCCGATCGGGGTTCTGAACGATTTGTCCGACGACCGAACGCCCGAACCCCGGCGTTGCTCGCGACGATCGGCGGATACCGTGACGGGGTGAGTGTGCTGCGGCTTCAGCGATGGTCGGACATGGACGAAGCGGCGCGTGCCGCGCTCCTCGCCCGGGGTCTCGACGACATCTTCGAACCCGGGTTGCGGGCCTCGATCGGGTCACTGATCGACGATGTTCGCGAGCGCGGCGACGTCGCTGTGTGCGAGGCGCTCGCCCGGTTCGACGGCATCGACGTCGAACCCGGCGGCTTGCGCGTGACCGATGACGAACTCGACTCCGCCACCGTGTCCGACGAGGTCGACGCCGCGATCGACGATGCCATCGCCCACCTGCGGGCGTTCAACGAACAGCAGATGGAGCGGATGGGCGACTGGTCGTTCGAGTCCGAGCCCGGTCTCACCGTCGGTGAGAAGGTCACGCCGATCACGTCCGCCGGCCTCTTCACGCCGTCCGGCAAGGCCAGCTACCCGAGCGTCACCTACCAGATCGCCGTACCCGCCGTGGTCGCCGGGGTACCCGCGGTCACCGTGGTGGTTCCACCGGTGCCGGGCGGGTCCGGCGAGGTCGACCCGGCCGTGCGGGTCGTGTGCCGCAAGCTCGGTCTGCGTGATCTGGTCCGCGTCAACGGTCCCGCCGGCATCGCTGCACTCGGTTTCGGCACCGACACCGTGCCTCGTGTCGCCAAGGTGATGGGGCCGGGTTCGCCCGCGGTCACGATCGCACAGGTCGAGATGCAGCGACACGGCGTGTCGACGGTGATGTTGCTCGGCCCGACCGAGAGCGTCGTCATCGCCGACGGCACCGCCGACCCGGTTCGCCTCGCGGCCGACCTGCTGATCGAGGCCGAGCACGGCACCGACAGTTCGGTCGTCCTCCTGACCACGAGTGCCGACCTCGTGGCCGCGACCGACGACGAACTCGTCCGGCAGATCGGCGAACTGCCGGCGGCGAGGGCAGAGGCGGCCCGCGCCGCGCTCGGCCCCAACGGCGGCGCCGTGGTGGTCGGCGATCTCGACGTCGCGGTCGAGATCGCCAACGACTACGCGCCCGAGCACCTCCAGGTCGCCGTCACCGACGGGCAGGTCGACCGGGTGGTCGACGGGTTGGTCAATGCCGGCGAGATCCTGATCGGTCAGCACACCCCGTTCAGCGCCGCGAATTTCGTGATCGGCTGCCCGGCCTCGTTGCCCACCAGCGGGTTCGCGCCCGTCAGCTCCGGCATCACCGCCGCCACGTTCCTCAAGCGTACGGCGGTCGCCCGGGCCGACCGGACGGCGCTCGAGCGCATGTCCGACTCGGTCGTCGCGCTCGCCGACCACGAGGGCTTCCCGGCCCACGCGGCCGCGATTCGCCGCCGCCGCTGACCGGATTCGACCACGCCCAGCGGGCGAAGGCGCGCCCGTCGCGTGATCTGGCCACCGGCGTGGCGTACGCTGATGTCCGTGACGACCATTTTGCTGGTTGAGGACGACGAGCGGATCAGCGAACCGCTGCTTCGCGTACTCGGCACGGAGGGGTTCGAAGCGGTGCACGCGTCGACCGGGCTCGAGGGTCTCGAGTTGCTGACCGCACGCCGTCCCGATCTCCTCCTGCTCGACCTCACCCTTCCCGACATCGACGGTCTCGACGTGTGCCGCAAGGTCCGCGAAGAACGCCCCGAACTCCCGATCATCATGTTGACGGCTCGCGCCGAGGAGATGGACGTGATCGTCGGGCTCGGTGCCGGCGCCGACGACTACGTCCCAAAGCCGTTCCGGCTGGCCGAGCTCGTCGCTCGGATCAAGGCCCGGCTCCGGGTGGCCGAGGCCGCGAACCAGATGCCCCGCGAGATCATCGGTGGCCCGCTGCGGGTCAACACCGAATCGCGGCGGGCCTACCTCGACGGTGAAGAGCTCGAGCTGACCTCCAAGGAGTTCGATCTGCTCGCGCTGCTGATGAGCAAGCCCGACGCGACCTTCACCCGTGAGCAGATCATGGCGTCGGTGTGGGACGAGAACTACTGGGGTTCGACCCGCACCCTCGACACGCACATCTCCACCCTCCGCCGCAAGATCGGCGACGACACCGATCCGCCGTCGCTGATCGTGACGGTCCGAGGCGTGGGGTTCCGGTTCGAAGGCTGACTCGAACCGACCATGCGGCGTCGGCTCGTCATCTCCACGATCGCGATCGTTCTGGTCGTCATGGGCGCGCTCGCGGTGCCGGTCGGCAAGACCGTGTTCGACGCGGCCGAAGAACAGCTCAACGTCAGGTTGGATCAGCAGGCGAAGTCGTTGGTCGAGGCGTGGGACCGTTCGCTGGCGACCGGTGACCCGCCGACCGACTCGGAGCTGCTCGACCTGATCTCCTCCGACGACGGTTTGATCGTCGTCGAGCCCGAGGGCGTCGCCCGAGCGCTCCAGGACCTGTCCGACAACGCCTCGTCGGTCCGCCAGGTCGACCTCGACGCCAGCGACGGCACCACGTTCATCCTGTCGACCACGGCCGATCCGCTCAACGACGACTTCCGCCGACAGCTCCGGATCCTGTTGCTGCTCGCACTCGGTGCGATCGTCGCCGCCGCCGGTCTCGCGGCGGTACAGGCCCGTCAGCTCGCCCGCCCGCTCGAACGACTCGCGCTCCGTGCTGGCCGGATCGGCGACGGTGACTTCAGCCGGCAACCGTTCGTGCAGACGCACATCCCCGAGATCGACCACATCGGTTCATCGCTCGACCTGAGCGCGATGCGGGTCGAGACGATGCTGGCCAACGAGCGGCACTTCACCGCCGATGCCACCCATCAGTTGCGCACCGGCATCGCCGGTATCGCGATGCGGCTCGAGTTGTTGAGTCTGCATCCCGACCCGCTCGTCGCGACCGATGCAGCGGAGGGTCTGAGTCAGACCGATCAGCTCAACGCGACGATCGACGATCTCCTCGCCGCGGCCCGCAACCGCACGACCAACGAGCGCGAGGTGTTCGAACTGGGCACGATCGTCAACGATCACGCCGACGAGTGGCAGCCCCGGTTCCAGGCGATCAGACGGCACATCTCGGTGATCACGTCGAAGCCGGCGCCGCCGGTGTTCGGCACGAAGGGTCTGACCGGCCAGGTACTGGACATCCTGATCGACAACGCGCTCAAGCACGGTGCCGGCGCGGTGACCTTGATGATCGACGGGCCGTCGGTCGTGGTGATCGACCAGGGTCCCGGCATGTCCAAGGCTCGCCTGTCGTCGGTGTTCGACGGGCCGGTCGATCCGTCGGCGAAGCACGGCCGGGGTCTGGCGTTGGCGCGTCGGCTCGCTCAGGTCGACGGTGGGACGTTGTCGGTGGTGGGGAACAACCCGCTGCGGCTCCGGCTCGAACTCGTGCGGGGCGACATCGGCACCGTGGCCGGCTGACGCTGCCGACGCCGCCGGTTCGCCGTTCGGCGCGAGCCGAGCCGAGTCGAGTCGAGCCGAAAAAACCAATCGCCGCCTCCAGAAGGCGGGAACCCTGGAGACGGCGAGCGGAAGGAAACGTGGACATTTTGACGGATTCGGCGTCGATCCACCCCCAAGACGATGTCAAGTCTCGGCAAAATGCGAGCGGATCAGCCCTCCGTCGGCGTGACCGTGACCGTCAGGTCGTCGTCGACGACATCGACGGTGAGTGAACCGCCTTCGACCACGGTCCCGTCGAGGATCAGCAGGGCGGCACGGTCGCCGATCTCCCGCTGGATCACCCGCTTGAGCGGGCGGGCACCGAAGGCCGGGTCGAACCCGAGCGCCGCCAGCTTCGCCATCGCGGCGTCGGTGACCTCGAGGCCGATCCGCTGGCCGGCGAGTCGAGCCCGCAACCGGTCGATCTGGATGTTCGCGATCGCCCGGACGGCGGCCTCGTCGAGCGCCGAGAAGCGGATGATGTCATCGACCCGGTTGATGAACTCCGGCTTGAAGTAGCTCGCCGGGTCGCCCGGCAGGTTCGACGTCATGATGAGCACGGTGTTGGTGAAGTCGACCGTGCGACCCTGTCCGTCGGTGAGACGACCGTCGTCGAGCACCTGGAGCAGCGTGTTGAACACGTCGGGGTGGGCCTTCTCGATCTCGTCGAGCAGCACCACCGAGTAGGGGCGGCGACGGACGGCTTCGGTGAGTTGGCCACCTTCGTCGTAGCCGACGTACCCGGGGGGCGCGCCGACCAGGCGGCTGACGGAGTGCTTCTCCATGTACTCGCCCATGTCGATCCGGACCATCGCTCGTTGGTCGTCGAAGAGGAACTCGGCCAGCGCCCGGGCCAACTCGGTCTTGCCGACGCCGGTCGGGCCGAGGAACAGGAACGAGCCGATCGGACGGTCGGGGTCGGACAGGCCGGCCCGGCTGCGGCGGACCGCATTGGCGACCGCCTGGACGGCGTCGTCCTGGCCGATCACCCGCTCGTGGAGCGAGTCCTCGAGGTGGATCAGCTTGGCCATTTCGGACTCGATCAGACGGCTGAGCGGCACGCCGGTCCACTTGGAGACGACCTCGGCGATGTCTTCGGCGTCGACCTCTTCCTTGAGCATCCGCTCGGAACCCTGGAGTTCGTCGAGGTGCTTGGTCGCTTCGTCGATGCGTCGTTCGAGTTCGGGGATGCGGCCGTAGCGGATCTCGGCTGCCACGTTCAGGTCGGACTCCCGCTCGAGCTGGGTGCGGAGGTGTTCGAGCTCTTCTTTCAGGTTGCGGATCGCGTCGATCGCCTGCCGCTCGCCCTCCCAGTGCTGCTTCATCTCGGTCAGCTTCACGTTGAGTTCGGCGAGCTCGTCGTGGAGCGCGTCGAGACGCTCGCGGGAGACGTCGTCGCTCTCCTTCTCGAGCGCGACCTGTTCGATCTCGAGCTGCAGGATGCGCCGCTGCACGACGTCGATCTCGGTCGGCATCGAGTCGATCTCGATGCGCAGCTTGGACGCTGCTTCGTCGACGAGGTCGATCGCCTTGTCGGGGAGGAAGCGGTTGGTGAGGTAGCGGTTGGAGAGCACCGCCGCGCTGACGAGCGCCGAGTCCTGGATGCGGACGCCGTGGTGGACCTCGTAGCGCTCCTTGAGCCCGCGGAGGATGCCGACGGTGTCTTCCACCGACGGTTCGCCGACGTAGACCTGCTGGAACCGACGTTCGAGCGC
>CAXAWD010000227.1:0-6400 GCA_963972325.1 uncultured Acidimicrobiaceae bacterium | reverse complement strand
GGCCGGCCCGAGCAGATGGCCGTCATCGAGCACGATGCAGATCTGGTGCGGCGAGGACGAGACGATCAGTTCGACCATCCGGTCGAGCGATGTCTCGCGGACCTCGGCTCCGACAGCGTCGCCCACCGCGCGGCAGAGGCGCGCCGTCGGCCGGGCCGGGTCGTGGTCGACGGTCCGGCAGGGAACCCAGACGTCGAGGTGGTTCCCTTCTGCCGACATCGCCTGTGACAACAGTGTCGTCTTGCCGCTTCCGGCGCCGCCGGTCAGCAGCGTCAGGCGCACGTCGAAGCGCCGTTGCAGGCGGTCGATCAACCGTCGGCGCACGACGACCGACCGGCGCGGTGCTTCACCGACCGGCAGACTCACGTTTCCGACGGTAGATCATCGCTCGTCAGCGATTCGTCAGCGACGACCGGCGTCACGGTCGACGGGCTGGCCGCGGGCGATTCGGGGATCGCTGACGGTTCGCTGACGCGAGCTGGCTTCGGTGGCGGCATGGTCCGATCGGTGCATCTCTCGCTCGCTGGGTTGGTCGTCGCGTCCGCAGCGTCGGTCGGAACGGGCGCGGCGTCGCCGGAGCCGCAGGCGCCGACGTCGTTCGTCGATGCCGGTCTCTCGGCAGCGTTCGCCGAGTTGACCCCCGTCGAGGGTGGCGACGACTTCCAACCGGCGTCCGATCCGAGCGTTCCCGACGTGGGGACGCCGAATCCGATCCTGCGTGCGAGCGTGCTCACCTTCCGCCTCGGGCGGGCACCCGAAGCGGGGGACCTGCAGGTCGACCCGGAACTGGGCATCGACGTGTTGAACAACGGGAGTATCGAGTTCGGTGCGAACCAGCAGACGGCAACCATCGTGATGGTCGAGACGGACCGACCGCCGACCGAAGGCGGCAACGCGGTCGACAACCTGTCGCTCGCGTACAACTTCCCCGGTCAGGCCGTCCTCGAGGAGAGCCCGTTCGCGAACGATCCACTGATCGGGTTCGGGACGGTGCTCGATCGAGGGTCGGCCCAAGGGCAGGACTTCTCCTCGTTCCAGCAGATCGTCGACGGTCAGTGGCAACCGTACGGTGACCCGATCCACACGGTCGGTTTCTCGGTCGAGGCCCCGGTGCAGGGATTCGCTCCGGGCGGGTCGTCGAGTCGGTACGTGACCGCTTCGGTCCTCTTCGGGCCGGCGTCCAGAATCGCATGGATCTCGTCGCATGCAGGCTCTGCGGTGGCCGAAGCGCTCTACTCCTCGATCGTCGAGCTCGAACCCCCAGAGGTCTTCCTGGACCCGGCCGACGTGACCACGATGGAACCGTTGAGTTCGTCGATCGTTCGCGGCCCGTTCTGCGGGCCCGACGAGGTGCTCGACGACGGGCTGTGCGTGCCCCGATGTGGGGACGGCTTCGTGCTCGACGGCGATGTGTGCGTGCCGGTCGAATGTGCAGACGGCGAGTTCCTCGACGACGGCGTGTGTACGCCGGTCGACGAGGCGTTTCCGCCGCTCGTGTGCGACCAGCTCGGCGGGTCGATCCTGGAAGGGGGTTGCACGGTCACCGGGCTCGCCGAGCAGCCGTGCGCCGACGGTGGCGGAGCCGTGACGGGTGATGTCTGCATGTTCGCGGACCCGCCGGACGAGACCGAGTGCGGCTGGCTGGGATCTGAGTATCGATGGAGCGATACGGGTTGCGGACTCCTGGCGGGAGGCGCGTCTGACTCCGAGACCGACGGCGGCGCCGCGTCCGACTCGGCGGTCGGCCTGTGTCAACCGTACGGCGAGCCGGGCGACGGAGGATCGTGTCTCGCGACCGGGCTGCCCGCCGGCGCGTGCGGCGCCGCCGGAGGGCTCGCGACGGGTGACGTCTGCGAGTTCGCCTCGCCGGTGGTCGGCGAGCAGTGCCTGGTCCTCGGATACGGCGCCGACGACGACGGCTGCACCGCCCTCGACCCCCCGTTTCCCCCGAACGACTGCAGCCAGATCGGCAGCGCATTCGGCGACGCCTGCCTCGTGGAGGTCGACTCGAGCGCATGCTCGGCCACCGGCAACACCCCGGTCGGCGACGGCCAGTGCGTGGTCGCGTCGGCGCCCGACGAGGCGGTGTGCTCCACGTGGGGCAACGCCTTCACGTTCAGCGCCGGCCTGTGCCTCGCGGCCACCGGAGCGGCGATCGACGAACCCCCGGTCGACACCCCCGACGAGGGCAGCGGCGGCTCCCTGATCTCGATCCTGCTCGTCGCTCTCGGGGGCCTCGTTCTGCTGGCCCTGATCGGTTGGTGGTTCTGGTGGCGGCCCAGGTCGGGCGACTCGAACACGCCGTCGACCTCCCCGCCCGTCACGACGGCGACGCTCACGAGAGCCGAGCGCGAGGCCCTGGTCTACGCCAACAGGGGCATCAAGACACCGTTCATGACCGAATGGGGTCTCGCGGCCGACATCGCGCTCGGCGATGCGTTCGAGGTCCGCGGGCTGGTCGGACGGTGGGTGTTCTTCCAGAGCGATCCGTTCCTCGTCACGCCCGATGAGGACATTCCCGAGGGTGCGACCGTCGTGCAGGAACTTCCCGACGGCGAGGGCACCCTCGTCACGGTCCAGGGTGCGCACCGCCAATACCGGATCGGAGCCGACGGCTCGTTCCTCGGTTCGTTCATCACCGACCCCACGCCGGCGGCGTCGTTCCTGACCGTCCAGTTCGCGCACGACGAGGAGTCGCTCAACATTCCCGTCGCATGGGGCAACGTCTGGGACAAGGGTTCCCGACGCCTGTTCACCTCGGTGAGTTCGCGTCCGACCGACGACGTCGTCGACGCGGTCTTGGCAGAGCACGGCGGCGAGATCTATCCAGACGGCGACCTGTCCGAGCCACTGCCCGAGTGGCAAGCCCTCCATCCGACCGACCTGAACCAGGCGATGCAGATCATGGCCGAGCGCATCAAGGCCGGCGGCGTCGTGATGGCCGACGGTGGCGACCCGCCGGCCATCCTCGCAGGGACGTCGATCTACCTGCCGGTGGTGTTGCTCGGAGCGCTCGCCGCGGCAGACCCGATCGGCGATGGTGCGCCGACCACCGTCGCTCCCGGCGACCGGTTCACCGGTGACGACTACGTGCCCGAGTACTTCCTCCAGAACGATTGGTTCCTGTCTCTCACCGAGCGCGGCAGCCGACTTGCCTTCACCGGCAGCTTCCGTCAGAGCGCCGTCGATGCGGCGCTCGCGGCGGGGGCGACCCCGAACGCCGACGGGTGGGTGCCGGTCACGGGTGAGCAGTGGTACGACGCCGCGCTCATGCCCGAGCAGTCGATCGTGCCCCGGCCGAGCGACGCCGGCTTCAACGGGATCTTCATCAACGTCCACACCCTGGAAGAGATCCATCCCAAGTCGATCGACATGGACCCCGATGACTCCGTCGCCGAACAATGGGTCCGACTGATGGGCGAGCAGGGGCTCGACCCGTTCGCCGACGCGGGCGGCCATGTGATGGCGGCGTTCGAAGAGGCCGCGTACGTGTTTGTGTACGACGCCGAAGGAAAGCCGTACTTGTGGTACCGCTACGGCGACGCCGAGACGCCTTCGGCCAGCGGGCCGATGGGCGAATCCGCAGGCGTCCCCGGCGACGCCGAGCGGGCGTGGGATCGGCTCCATGACAACATGGAACTGAACGACACGATCGCCATGACCGACATGGTGATCTGCATGTGACGGTCGTGATGCCCGACCGACTTTGACAGACTGTCAACCGTGACCGCCACGACCCTCACCGACGACCATCGCCACGCCCTCGAGAACCAGTTCGGTCTCGCCGACCGGATCGTCGATGCCGACGCGCTGGCCAACACCGTCACCAGATTTCGTGAACGGGGCATCACGCTGCCGACGCTGGCCCAGCTCGCCGACCCGTCGACGTTCGACCATGCCGCCCACGTCGGCGACGCCGATCCGCAGGGGCCGGATGCCCGCAACCTGTGGCGCGTCCACTGGTACAACGACCTGGCGGGCAACCGGGTCGACGTGCCCGAGCACGTCGTGCTGCCACCCGAACTGACGGGCGTCGAGAGTCCGATCATCGTCGTGTTCGGCGACCGGTTCCCGATGATCACGGCCCACAAGGTGCTCGCGGCATATGCCTGCCTCGCACCCCGAGTCGTCACCGGGCAGTTCGACCCGACCCGTCACCGCGCGATCTGGCCGTCGACGGGCAACTACGCCCGCGGCGGCATCGCGATCAGCCGCATCATGGCCAGCCGCGGTGTGGCGATCCTGCCCGAGGGCATGAGCCAGGAGCGGTTCGACTGGCTCAACGAGTGGTGTGAGAACCCCGAGGCCGACGTGATCCGCACGTTCGGCACCGAGTCGAACGTCAAGGAGATCTACGACGCCTGCAACGAGCTGGCGAAGGACCCGGGCAACTTCGTGCTCAACCAGTTCTCGGAGTTCGGCAACCACCTCGGGCACTACACGGTCACCGGCCGAGCCCTGGGCCACGTGTTCGAGACGGTGCGCGACGCGAGCGGTCGCGACCTTCGCCTCGCAGCGTTCACCTCGGCGACCGGGTCGGCCGGCACGATCGCCGCCGGCGACCGGCTGAAGGAGGAGTACGGCGCCAAGATCGTCGCCGTCGAGGCGCTCGAATGCCCGACGATGCTCGAGAACGGCTACGGCGAACACAACATCCAGGGCATCGGCGACAAGCACATCCCGCTGATCCACAACGTGATGAACACCGACGTCGTGTGTGCGATCAGCGACGTCGCCACCGACGAACTCGACCTGCTGTGGAACACCACCGAGGGCCAGGAGTACCTCGTGCAGTCGAAGGGTGTGTCGCCCGACCTGATCTCGGCGCTCACCCACTTCGGGTTCTCGTCCACCTGCAACGTGCTGGCGGCGATCAAGACGGCGAAGCTGCACGACCTCGGGCCCGACGACGCGATCATCACCGTCGCCACCGACGGCGGGGCGATGTACCCCAGCGAGCGGGCGAAGACGCTCTCGAACCGCTACGGCGGCGAGTACAGCCACACCGACGCCGCCGAGGCGTTCGGGCAGCATCTCGGCCACACGTCGACCGAGCACATGATCGACATGACCGAGGCCGACAAGCGGCGTGTGTTCCAGCTCGGCTACTACACGTGGGTCGAGCAGCAGAGCACGCCGTTCGAGATGTTCGAAGAACGGCGCCACCAGGAGTTCTGGCGCGGCCTCCGCCGCTACGTCGGCGTGTGGGACGACATGATCACCGACCTCAACGACCGCATCGCCGCCGGCTGATCGGAGGGTCAGACCCCCTCCGTTCACCCGCGGCCGGCGGAGGGATAACGTCGGGTCCCATCGGTGGCCGTCGGTTGCCGGGAAACCCGGGGAGGGTGCGATGACGTCACTGGCCGATCGACCGAACACGGCGCTCGTCGTGATCGACATGCAACGCGGCGTCGTCGCCGACGCTCACGACGTCGACGCGGTCGTCGCGAACATCAACACGCTCGTCGACCGGGCCCGCACCGCGTCGGTGCCGGTGGTGTGGGTCCAGCACACCAGCGACGAGCTGCCCACCGGCTCCGAGCGGTGGGAGTACATCGACGCGCTGCGACGCCACGACGACGAACCGCTCGTGCACAAGGCATACGGCGACTCGTTCGAGGAGACCGATCTCGAGTCGGTGCTCGCCGAGCGCCGTGTCGGCACGCTGGTCGTGACCGGCGCCCAGACCGATGCCTGCGTCCGCTCGACGCTCCACGGTGCACTGGCGCGCGGGTACGACGCGGTCCTGGTGGAGGACGCCCACACCACCGAGGACATGCGGCAGTGGGGTGGGCCGATCGGCCCAGCCGAGGCGATCGCCTACACGAACCTCTACTGGGGCTTCTCCAACGCTCCCGGGCGATCGGGGTCCACGATGCCCACCGCAGAGGTGGAGTTCGCCCCGACCACCTGACCCGTCGGATCGAGGCCGTGTCGGTGGCATGATCACCCCATGTCGAACGAGCAGGCCGACCACGCCGACGGACATGATCACGACCACGCTGGTCACGATCACGCGGATCACGACCACGGGCATCATCACGGGCACGAGAACGACCAGGGCCTGCGCGGCGCGCTCCGCTACGTGCGTTGGCTCCCGCGGATGTGGAGTTCCGACGTCAACGACGCGGTCGTCGACCTGATCGACCCGCAACCGCGCGAGCGTGTCGTCGACATCGGCGCCGGCATGGGACCCGGCGCGATGCGCGCCGCGGCGGCCGGTGCCCGGGTGGCCGCGGTCGAACCGACGCCGTTCATGCGTCGGGTGCTCGGCCTGCGGCGGCTCGCGTCACGCCACCGCAGCCGCATCGACGTGGTCGACGGCACGGCGGAACACCTCCCGATCGCCGATCGAGGAACCGACGCGGTCTGGGCCGTCAACACGATGCACCACTGG
>CAXAWD010000226.1:0-6407 GCA_963972325.1 uncultured Acidimicrobiaceae bacterium | reverse complement strand
GACGAGTGCCTCGGTGGCCTCGTCCTGCGGCGACGTGGTCGGCAGCACGGTGATCACCGCGGTGTCGCCGTCGGGGTTGATCGCCGGTCGCGTGGCGAGCGCCACCCCGTCGGTCGCGTCGATCGCGTCGACGAGCGCCTCGAGGTCGCCGGTGTCGATCGACGACCCGACACCGGCGTCGACGGCGACGGTGAGGGGCCCGTTGAAGCCCGGGCCGAAGCCGTCGGCGAGCAGGTCGTAGGCGTGGCGATACGTGTGTCCCTCGCCGGCGGTGCCGTCGTCGGCGATGCCGGTTCGCATGTCGAGCACCGGCGCGGTGAGCGCGAGCAGGCCGATCAGGCTGACGATCGCGTAGCGCCAGGGGTGGCGACCGACGTGGTCGGCCCACCGGCCCGACCAGGTCTCATCGGCGGACACGGCGAGATCACCGGTGCGCGTCCGGCGACCGAGCTTCCAGCGGTCGATCCGGGTGCCGGCCAGGCCGAGGAACGCCGGAAGCAGCGTCACTGCGCCGACCATGGCCACGGCCACGGTGATCGCCGCCGAGTAGCCCATCATCGCGATCGAGGGGATGCCGGCGAGCAGGAGACCGGCGAGCGCCACGACGACGGTCGTGCCGGCGAACAGCACGGCGGTGCCCGAGGTGGCGTTGGCGAGCGCCGCGGCCTCGACCGGGTCGTTCCCGTCGTGGAGGAACCCGCGGTGGCGGGTGACGACGAACAGGGCGTAGTCGATACCGACACCGATACCGATCATCGACGCGATCATCGGGGAGATCGACGGCACCTCGGTGAACCCCGCCATCACGGTGATCAGCCCGAGCCCGACGAAGATGCCGAACAGTGCCGAGCCGATCGGGATGCCGGCGGCGATGACCGAACCGAACGCGACGAGCAGCACGAGCAGCGCCACGGCCAGGCCGATCGCCTCGCTGCCCTCGACCTCCTCACTCCCCCGCACGATCTCGCGCGAGAGTTCCGCCTGCAGGCCGGCCGCACGAGCGGTCTCGACCGCGGTTTCCGCAGCCTCTCCCTGCTCGGGCCCCGGCGGGTCGACGCTGTAGCGCACCGTGGCGAACGCGATGTCGCCGTCGGCGCTCAGCGAGGCGAATGCCGGATCGAACGGATCGGTGACGCCGAGCACGGCGTCACCCTCGGCGATCTCGGCGAGGGTCGCGGCGATCGCGGCGCGGGCAGCCGGATCGGTGATGTCACCGTCCGGGTCGGAGAACACGACCCGCCCGCTCACGCCACCCTCAGACGGGAAGCGGTCGCGCAAGAGGTCGGCACCGACCTGTGCCTCGGTGCCGGGGATCGTGAAGTCGTCGGAGGTTGCCCCTCCGACCGACGTCTGGAGCGCGAACACGGCGGCGGCGATCGCCAGCCACGCGCCGATCATCCGCCAGGGATGGCGAGCAGCGGCCCGGCCCCAGCGGTACAGGATGGTTGACATGGATACTCCTCCGGAAACGAAACCGGTGGCCTTCACCGGCTGTCGCCCATCAAAGGAGATGTCGCTGACCAGGTGCTGTCGGCACGCTGACCGAACGCTGACTCGGCTCCGGCCCGGTGGTCGGTCGTCCGGTCGGGGGGTCAGGAGGGCACGCCGACCGCGGCGAGCAGGTCGACCACCTCGGGTGTCGTCATGGCAGCCCCGGTGGTGAACTCACTGTCGAACGCGTCGCCCAACAGCTCCCGGAGCCGTGCTTCCGCCCGGTCGACGTCGAATCGCTCGGGCGCCGGCATCGCGACCCCGACCCCGCGCCGCAGTGCGTCGCAATGGCCCAGCAACCGAGCGCCGAGCCGATGCAACCCATCGTCGCCCGAGAGCGCCAACGCTCCGGCGATCCCCTCGAGGGCGTAGGCCGTCGCCCGCGGGTTGTCGAGGCGTTCGGTCGCGTGGAGGGCCGCGAGCTGGTGTTCGAGCGCCTCGGCGAAGTCGCCGAGCTGGTCGCACAGGTAGCCGTACCCGACCAGCAGCAGCGAGCGCAGGTACGGAACCGACTGCGCCCGCGGGATCGCCCAGGCGACGTCGAGATGCTCCCTCGCCTCGTCGAACTGCCCGCGTCGCCGAGCGATCATCGAGAGGCCGAACCGAGCCATCGCCTGGAGCCACGGCACGCCCGCCGCGTCGGAGTCCTCGACGAGTGATCGGTGGAGGCGCTGCGCGACGTCGAGGTTGCCGCGCAGGATCTCGATGTTGCCGAGCCGGGCGCGCATGGCCGTGGGATGGCTGGAGAAGCCGACGTCCTCTGCGATCGCGATGCCTTGCGCGAGCATCTCCGCGGCACGGTCGTAGTGTCCGAACTGTTCGGCGATCTCGGACGCCTCCGTGATCGTCAGTGCGTAAGCGAACCGATCGCCGACCTCGTCGAACAACCGTGCTGCTTCGAGGAGCGCTCGCTCAGCCCCGACCGAATCGCCACGGAACTGCTTCAGCTCGCCGGCGACGAGCTCGGTGATCGCGATGACCCACGGGTCGTTCGATTCGCGGGACGCGAGCTGGATGTCGGGGAACATTTGCTCGGCCGCCGAGATCCGCCCGGCGAAGAACATGGCCATCGCATGCGTGTTCGAGATCATCGCCCGCACCCACGGGTCGCCGACGCGGTCGAGCATCCCGACGGCGTCGCTCGTGATCGCGACCGCCCGTTCGATGTGCGGGCCGTTCGCCAACAGCCAGCCGTGCAACCCGGTGGCGAGCGCCCGGAGCTCGGGCTCGGTCGGCCCGGAGCACGCGAGCGCGTCGGCGAGCGTGTTGCCGCCGACATCCAGCTCGCCGGTCATGAAGAAGTACCACCCCAGCGGCGCCGTCAACTCCAGCGCCAGTTGGGCGTCGTCGCGAGCCAGGGCGGTGTTGAGCGCCGCCTCGATGTTCTGACGCTCGCGGCCGAGCAGGTCGAACCACGCCTCTTGCTCGGGGCCGATCAGCCCTCGGAGCGCAGGCTCGATCAGGTCGGCGAAGAACTGAGCGTGGCGCACGAGCGTCGGTTCCAGCTCGTCGGCCTCGACGAGGCGCTCGCGGGCATAGGCATCGAGCGTCTCGAGCAGGTCGAAGCGGGTGCCGTTCGGTCCGGTCACGGCGACGACGAGTGACTTGTCGACCAGCCGGTCGAGCGCCTCGCCGACCGCCCTGGCATCGACGCCGTCGGAGCCCAGAACCGGGGCCCTCGACGCGCCGGCGCAGACCGCTCGCGCCCCATCGGCGGGGCAACCGCCCACGAAGGCCGCCAATCGGCGGAACACCACCTGCTCGACCGGATCCAGCAGATCGTGGCTCCAGTCGACCACGGCGCGCAGGGTGCGCTGGCGGGGCCGTACCGTTCGCGAGCCGTGCGACAGCAGCGCGAACCGGTCGTCGAGCCCCTCGACGAGGTCGGCGACCGTCATCGTGCGCAGCCGGGCCGCGGCGAGTTCGATCGCGAGCGGCAGCCCGTCGAGGCGTACGCACAGCGTGTGGACGAGGGCTCGGTCGGCGACGGACTCGGCCGTCGCACCGTGGTCGAGCGCCCGCTCGACGAACAGCTGCACCGACTCCGACGGAGGCAGCGGCGGCAGCGCGAACAAGTGCTCGCCCGGGACACCGAGGGGCTCGCGGCTCGTCGCCACGATGCGGAGATACGGGCATTCGACCAGCAACCGGTGCACGATCGGAGCGATCGCCTCCAGGACGTGTTCACAGTTGTCGACGACCAACACCGCCTCCGACGCGCCGAGTACGTCGATCACCCGATCGAGCCCCTCGGTCCGCGATGCGGCTGTTCCCGGCACCCGTTGGTCGGACTCCGGCAGTCCGACCGCTCGGGTCAGCACGCGCACGATCGAATCGTGGTCGTCGAGCGGAGCGAGATCGGCCCATCTCGCCCGATCGGGCGAGGTCCGGCGGGCGAGTTCGACCGCGGTCGAGGTCTTCCCGGCCCCGCCCGGGCCGGTCAGGGTGATGAGCCGGTGCGATTCGAGCGCAACGCCGAGTGAAGCGATCTCGCTGTCGCGACCGACGAAGGAGTTCAGCCGTGCGGGCAGTCCGGGGCGTCTCGTCTCGCGGCGCTCGGTGCGATCGTCGACCGTCAACGATGGGTCGTGGGCCAGGATCCGGGCCTCGAGGGCCTGCAGCTCGGGCCCGGGATCGATCCCGAGTTGGTCGGCGAGCGTGGCGCGCGCCCGCTGGTAGGTGCGCAGCGCATCGGCAGCACGGCCGCTTCGGTACTCGGCGAGCATCAAGAGCCCCCACCAGGCCTCGACCAGTGGTTCGGCGATCGTCAGCTCACGAAGTTCGGGCAGCGCATCGGTCGGCGAGTCATCGACGGCCGATTCGAGCCGACGGGTCCGCACGGTCTGCTCGATTCCGGAGAGCCGCGCTCGGAGCGCCAACGCCACCGGCGCATCCCCCAGGTCGTCGAGCGGCCGACCGCGCACGAGCTCCTCGGCGTCGGCCCACCGCCCGGCGGCCGAGCGACGATCGAACTCCTCGACGTCGGTGGTGGCGCCGCAGAGCGCGTACCCGAGCGCATCGCCGTCGATCGACGCCGGACGCACGACCTTGCGGAGCTTCGACACGAGCGCCTGGAGCGCGTTCGGCGACGGCGCACCGTCGGGCCAGAGCAGGTCTTCGAGCGCATCGATCGGCACCGGCGCGGGCTGATGTGCAGCGAGCAGGGTCAGCACCTGCCGCTGCTGTGCGCTTCGCGGTGTCAGTTCGTTGCCGTCGGCATCGATGACCCGCAAAGGACCGAGGATCTCGCAATGCACCGCGGGTCAGCCTAGGGAAGCCCGGCGCGCAGCGCCGGGATCGAATGCCGTGCGGTCAGGCCAGCTTCTCGACGAAGGCTTCGAGTTGGCGCAGGTTGCGACACTCGTAGACGCCGTCGGTGTGGGCGCCGTAGTCGCCGACGATCGAGTCACCGGTGTTCCAATACGACTTCGGCTCGGGGTTCAGCCAGTACACGTGACGGGCCTTGTGCCGGATCTCCTTGACGACCCACGACGCGCTCGCGTGGTAGTTGTTGCGTGCGTCGCCCAGCAGCAGCACGGTGGTCTTGGGGCCGACGTCCTTGCCGTAGCGCTCCCAGAACACCTCGAACGCGTGGCCGTAGTCGGAGTGCCCGTCGACCCAGACGACGTCGGCCTCGGTGTTGACCCGGTGGATCGCCTCTTGGATGTCTTCGGTCTGGCGGAAGTAGTCGGTGACCTCGTCGATGCCGTCGATGAACACGAACGAGCGCACCTTCGAGAACTGCCCCTGGATCGCGTAGACGAGCATCAGCGTGAACCGGGCGAACGCCGCCACCGAACCGGAGATGTCGGCGACGACCATCAGCTCGGGCTTGGCGGGCCGCGGATACTTGAACTTCGGCTCGGCCGGCACGCCGCCGTAGCTCAGCGAGTGACGCACCGTGTTGCGGAAGTCGAGCGGGCCCTTGCGGCCGTGCTTGCGCTTGCGGGCCAGGCGGGCGGCGAGCTTACGGGTGAGCGGTTGCAGCGCCTTCTTGAGCGACTGCATCTCGTCGCGCGAGGCGTGCATGAACTCGACGTCTTCGGGCAACGGCTTGCGGAGCGTCTTGGCCATCGCCTCGACACCGCGGTCGGCCACGAGACGACGACGGATCTCGGCCTCGATCTCCTTCTTGAACTCGTCGATGCGGTGTTCGAACTCGTCGCGTTCGAGCCGCTCTTCGAGATGGGTCAGCTCACCGCCGTCGGCCTCTTGGGCCGTCTGGTCCATCAGCTGATCGAGCATGCCGTCGAGATCGAGATTCCGCAGGGTTCGGTACAGGTAGTACGTGCCGCCGACCGGCCGACCGGGCTCCATGCCGGCGAACCGCTTGACCGCCTGTTGCGCGAGGGCTCGCATCATCGCCTGGTCACCGTTGAGCAGCGCCTGCATGAGCATCTGGGCGATCTCCTCGGGCGTGAGCGCGTCCATCGCTCCCCCGCCCTCGGTGCCCTCACCCTGCTGGTCGGCCTCCTGCATCTCGCGCCACAGGTCGTCGACCGCCGTCTCGTCGCCTTCGGCGAGGCGGTACTCGGGGCCGCGCAGCGAGAAGTACACCTCGAAGACGGTTTCGAACGAACGCCAATGGGCGTTGTTCTTGATCAGCGTGGCGCCGAGCGCGTACTTGAACGCATCCCGATCGGTGATCGGGATGTGCTGCACCGCCTCCATCGCGTCGAGGTTCTCGGTGAGGCTGACGGGCAGCCCGGCGTTGCGCAGTTCGACGACGAACCCGTTGAGCAGGTCGACCATCGACGCCGGCTGGCCGCCGGACAACGTCTGCGTGGCACTCATGACTCGTCGACCGTGAGCTCCTTGGTGGCCTTCGCGATGTCGGTCTGGTACTTCAGCAGGATGTGGAGCGTCTCCTTGGCGGTCTGCTCGTCGATCGTCTCGATGTTAAGCAGCAGCAAGGT
>CAXAWD010000225.1:0-6410 GCA_963972325.1 uncultured Acidimicrobiaceae bacterium | reverse complement strand
CCTGCCGCCCGCCGATGCGCTCCTGATGCTGGCCGCGCACATCTCGCGTCACGAGACGCTGACCGAGTGGATGGACGCCTCGATCGCCGACGAGTCGCGCCCGTTCGACCGTGATCCCGCGCTGAACCTGTACGACCCCGCCAATCCGAACCAGCCGCCCTACGCATCAGAGTTCGTCGAGCGATACCGGGCGGCCCAGCACGCCCGGAACCGTCGGATCACGGCGTGGGTGCGCGATCGGCTCGCCACGCTCCGCGCAGCGGGGGAGCCACAGGCCGAGCGGGCGTTCGTCGTACACGGCACGATGGCCGATCCGCGTTGGCTCGACCCGACGATCGACCCGAGCGACCGTGAGCCGGGCACCTGCTTCCTCGGTGATCCGCGCGTCGTCAACGACGGCCCGGTCGGGCTGGCCAGGTTCTGCACCCTGCGGAGCTGGCTCAGCCAGTGGAGCCTCGACGACGCACGCGGCGACGCCCAGAAGTCGCTGCCGAGCGTCACCCAACCGGTGTTGGTCGTCGGCAACACCGCTGACGACGCCTGCACGCCGAGCCACACCACCCGACTGTTCGACGCGGTCACCCACGACCGCTCGCGGCTCCATCAGGTGCAGGGTGCGACGCACTACTACACGGGCAGGAACGGCCGAGCCCACCTCGCCGAAGCGATCGACGTGATCGGTACCTTCCTCGACGACCACGTTCCGACCTGACAGACCGTCCCGTGCGTCAGCTGTCGGGAGGCATCCACGGTGAGTCGGTCGCGACGGGGCGGTCGGGCGAGTGCTCGGGTGCCTGTGACGGGGGCGCATGGTTCGGGTGCTCGACCCGTGCAGGGGCTCCGGTTCCGTGGCCCGCGGGCTCGTCGTCGGGCGGGTCATAGCTGTCCAGAGCGACACCGGCGCTGATCGCGAGGCTGCGCGACGTGTTCCGCACCACGGCGCCGAACCCGAAGAACACGGCGGCAGCGGCGATCAGGCCGAGGACACCCATGCTCGTGGAAACGGCGACGAGTACCTTCTCGTCCCGATCGAGTTCGCCTGCGCTGCCGACGCCGACGACGCCGCCCAGCGCGACGAGGCCGGCCAGGATGCTCGTCAACATCCCGAAGAAGTCGAGGGAATCCGCCCGTGACTCGTGGCGGTGGGCGATCCGGCGGGAGTCCCAGAGGTAGCTGTCGAAGCCGGAGCCGGCTCTGCGGCGGTCTCGGAGCCGACCGGCATCACGGGTCGAGATCGGGCGAGTGGCCTCGGCCGGCACCGGCGTCGGGGACGGTGCGGGCGGGTGCTGTACCCTGAACGGTCGGGTCTCCTGCTGGGCCGATCGGGCGACGAGGAGGACGCCGAGCACGATGAGCAGTCCGATCACGATGAGGTAGGGCATGCCCGATGATCGCGAACCGTGGCCGACGGTTGTCGGACCGTGCGGGGGTCACTCGGTGGTGTCGACGGTGTCGCCGTTCCGGCGGCTCCCTCGGCCGTCGAGCTGACGGCGCACGTCGGCGATCACGCGGCGAGCGCGCTCGTCGTCGACCGGGGACGCCGGGTCGGCCAGCGCGAGCCGTTCATCGCGGTCGAGCGGCGGCACGGCATCGTCACAACGACCTTCGTCGAGTGCCGAGAGCGCGACGATGATCGCCTCGTCGTAGTAGTGATGGTCGGCGAGCGTCTCGGCTCGCAGCAGCAGGCGATCGGCCAACGGCATCGAGCCGACCGGGCGCACCGACAGCAGCCCACCCCGTCGCCGCAGGTGCACGATCGCGACGAGCGCGAGGAAGATCGCCAGTGCGAGCATCCCGATCCAGGTCGCGACCCGCAGCGCGACCGCCAGGCATGCCGCTCCGACCCAGGCGAGTTCGAGTCGGGTCTCGAGCCCGGCGTAGACCTGGCCGCTCCGGGCATGCGGCGCCTGCCGCTGGATCGTCGCGTCGAGCGCACGGCGACCGATGCTGACCGACATCCCCAGCACGAAGATCGCGACGATCAAGGTGGCGCGATTGAACACGATGCCCGCCGCGAGCGCGACCAGCGCCGACCCGACGAGTGCGACGGTGAACATCATCCGTTCGTTTCGGCCCTTGCCGAGCCACGGCGACACGACCGTGCCGACGAACCCGCCCGTCCCGTTCGCGAGGAGCAGCACACCCAACACCCACGCCGGAGCGCCCTCGGCTCGGAGCGAGAATCCGAACTGGAACAGCGCGAACCCGAGCGCGGCGCGCAGCACCATCATGTCCCAGACGGCGCCCGACACGTCGGGCCGTACCAGTTCGACGAACGCGTCGCGGCCGACCGGTTCGAGACGCGGCGCCACCGCCCGCACGCGCCACGCAGCCACCGCTCCGCCCACGTAGATCAACGCTGCCAGGCGGAGGGTCCAGACGCCTGACGTGCCCGCGTACAGAGCGACCGCGAGCCCCGCGGCGACACCCCCGGCGAACGTGGCGGTACGCGAGAGGCGGGCGTTGGCGGCCACGAGGTCGTGCTCGTGTTCGACGAGCGTGGGCACGAGCGCGTTGCGCGCCACCGTGTACGTCTTCGCCACGACGAGGATGCCGAACACGAGTGGGAACAGGAACAGCGAGCGCAGGTTCTCCGCCAACAGCAGCGCCAGCGCGGCCCGTACACCGAAGGTGCCGACCATGGTCGACGCGAGGCCGCCGTGGATGCGGTCGACGATCGGCCCGACGAGCGGCGCCATCACGAGGAACGGCGCCAACGTCACGACGAGGAACAGCAGCACCCTCGGTCGGGCGGCGTCCGGCGACACGCTGAAGAAGATCGAACCCGCCATCGAGACGGTGAAGAACGCCTCGGCGGCGGCGTGGACGCAGTGGGTGATCGTCAGGCGATCGACGTGCGCGGGGCCGATCAACCAGTGGCGCAGGTTGGCGCCGGTCGAGCCGGACGCCACGTCGGCGGCCTGGTCAGTCGTCACCGACGAGCACCTCCGGATCGATCGGTTCGCTGGTGTCCACCCGCCACACGTCGTTGCGCACCGTCAGGGTGACCTTGTGCGCCTCGATGTCGCCGGCCGCGTTGTACACCTCGACGCGCACCACGTGCGGCACCGCGATCGAGATCGTGCCGACACCGATCAGCAGGCCGTCGTCACGTGGGGGAGCGTCGGAGTCCTCGTCGTCGACGGCGGCCTCGACGTCGTCGACGAAGCGCAGGTCGTGGCTGTCCTCGACCGACGCGATCATGGCGACCTGGTCTTCGAGCGCGAACGGTTCCTCGCCCAGCCGAGCCACGTAGACGACGGGTCGGCTGCCGTCGGCGGGCGTCGCCGGCAGGAACCCGTCGATCACGGTGCTGTAGCCCTCGACCCCGACCGGGTCGACGTCGTCGCCGCCCGTGCAGGCGGACACCGCCAGCGACGCAGCCGCAACGACGAACAACCGGCGCCATCGCTGTGCTGCTCGGCCGTCGACGGACATGGCCGCATGGTACTCCCGCCCCGGCACGGCGGAGTCGGCGTGTGGAGCCGGTCGGTTCGTCAGGCGGCCAGACGTACCGTTCGACAGCGGTCGAACTCGGTGCTCTCCGTCAGCGCGATCGATTCGAGCTGCGGGACGCGCTCCTGAACGAGGCGCCACAGATGACGGGCGATCTCCTCGACCGTCGGCTCGTTCTCCCACACGATCGGCTGGAAACCCTTCCATTCCCCGAGGTCTTCGTGCGTCAGATAGTGCTTCTCCCACGGCTCGACCAGCTCGCACAGCGTGCGCTCCAGGTCGTCGACGGGCATCACCATCGGTGCGTCCTCGTCGCCGTGCACGGTCGCCTCGAGGGTCCAGGCGTGCGTGTGGATCAATCCGTCCACTCGGTGCCCCCATCGGGCGGTGATGGCAGCGGTCATGGTCAACTTCATCCGGGTCTCCGTTCTGCGGTCTTCGGCAGTACCCACGGGGTCAGTCCGAGTTCGATTGCTCGATGCATGCTATTCACGTTCGCTGCCGTCGCGCCAGCATCTCCGTTAGCGTGCCGCGCGTGAGCCGTCTCTTCGAGCAACTCGACCATCAGGTGACACCGATGGGCGACATCAGCCTGCGTCGCCGGCTCGAACCGACGCTCCAGGTCGACGTGTGGGAGGTCAAGCTCGGCGACGAGTTCCTGATGTCGAGCCTGTTCACCGCCGGGGAGCGAGCCGTGGCCGAACTCGGGCTGGCCGTCACGCAGGGCGAGCAGCTGCGGGTGGTCGTCGGTGGACTCGGTCTCGGATACACCGCCCGTGAGGCGCTGACCGACGACCGAGTGGCGGCGGTCCACGTGGTCGATGCGCTCGAGGCGGTCATCGGTTGGCACGAGCGCGGTCTCGTCCCCATCGGCTCCGAACTCGCGGACGACCCGAGGTGCACCCTGGTACACGATGACTTCTTCGCGCTGGTCGACGCCGGACTCGGCGAGCGGATTCCCGGGGCACCGTACGACGCGATCCTGCTCGACATCGATCACACCCCGAGCCATCTCCTGCATGCCGCGCACGCCGGCTTCTACCGTCCAGCGGGGTTGCGGCGTCTGGCCGACCAACTCGTGCCGGGCGGAGTGTTCTCGCTGTGGTCCGACGAGTTCTCACCCGACGACGAGTTCGTGGCCGTGCTGCGCTCGGTGTTCGACACGGTCGAGGCGCACGTCGTCGCGTTCCCGAACCACTACACCGGTGGCGAGTCGACCAGCACGATCTACGTGTCGCGTACGGCTCCCTGACCGCCTCGACCGGTAACGTCGACGCCATGGCCGAACAGAAGTCCTTGAAGGAACTCGAGGCGGAGCGCGTCGCCCGCCAGGAGGCGAAGGCCAAGAAGCCGGCGACCAACTACTCCGACGAGGAGAAGGCCGCCCGCAAGGAGCGGGTCGCCAAGGCGAAGGATGCGCTCGCCCGGTCGGTCGGGATGAAGGGCGACCACGTCGCCCCGGCGCGGGCTGCGCTCAAGAACTACCTGCGAAACCTCAACGACAAGAACCAACCCGACGACGCCCGATTCGAGCTGCTCGTCGAGGCGCCGTTCAAGTCGCCGCCGAAGAAGCGCACCAACGACCGCTACTGACCCGGACCGTCGGTCGGTTCGGCATCATCCGCGTACCGGGCCTGCTGTTCCAACAGTTCCGGGAGTCCGATCATGTCAGTGAACCCGGTGAACGGATCGTCGCCGAACGCGCCGGGTTCCGTGGTGCCCGCGGCACGGATCGACACCAGGGTTCGCTGCATCGCCTGCGTGGCAGCGAGCAGCAGGGAGATCGGCAGGAGCATGATCCGGTAACCGAGATCGGCGACCGCGTCGGCGGTCAGCGCCGGCGACCGGCCGCCTTCGACGTGGTTGTGCACGAGCGGCACACCGAAGTCCTCGGCGCCCACCCGCCCGATCTCGCCGAGCGACTCGAGTGCCTCGACGAACAACACGTCGGCGCCGGCCGCCACGAACGCGTGGGCCCGCTCGATCGCCTCGTCGAGGCCGTGTGTCGCCCGAGCGTCGGTACGGGCGACGATCAGCATCTCGTCGCGGGCATCGACCGCAGCACGGATCTTGCCGACCATCTCACCGGTCGTGATCACCGTCTTGTCGGCCATGTGTCCGCATCGTTTCGGCATCTGCTGGTCTTCCAGCTGGATGGCAGCGACGCCCGCCCGCTCGAAGGCGCGCACGGTGTGGGCCACGTCGAGCGCACCGCCGTAGCCGGTGTCGGCGTCGGCGATCACCGGCAGCGTCGTCGCGGCGACGATCCGGCCGGCGTTCTCGGCCATCTCCGCCCGTCCGAGGAGACCGATGTCGGGTCGTGCGAGCAACGTCGCCGATGTGCCGAACCCGGTCATGTACACCGCCTCGAAGCCCGCCAGGTCGATCAATCGGGCACCGAGCGCGTCGGAGCAGCCGGGCACCGTCAGGGGTCGATCGGTGGCGAGACGGGCACGCAATCGGGCGGAGGCGGACACGGACGGCGAAGCTAGCCGCTGGTGAACGATCGGGTCGCCGCGGCGTGGTAGTCCATCGGTATGAGCGAACCGACGATGACGGTGACCGAGGTCGGGGACGGATGCCTCGCCTACCTGCAGGGTGACGGGGGCTGGGGGTGGAGCAACGCCGGCCTCGTGGTCGGCGACGGCGCGTCGCTCCTCGTCGACACGTTGTTCGACCTTCGCATCACCCGTCGGATGCTCGATGCGTTCGCCGAGCACACCCGGGCGGCGCCGATCGGCACGGTGGTCAACACGCACGCCAACGGTGACCACTGCTACGGCAACGAACTCGTCACCGACGCGACGATCGTCGCATCCACGGCGACCGCGGCGGAGATGTCAGAGGTGCCCCCGGCGATGCTCGCGGCGCTCAACCGGGCGCCGGGTGACGTGGGGGAGTTGTTCCGGGGGTTCTTCGGTGTCCTCTTGTCCCAGGATAGAGACGCAAACCAG
>CAXAWD010000224.1:0-6417 GCA_963972325.1 uncultured Acidimicrobiaceae bacterium | reverse complement strand
GCTCGTTCATCTCGTTCATGGGGATCATGGTGCACGAGGGGTGTCACACACTTTCCGGGCGCGGCGCACCTCGGCCCGGTTCCGTGTCACACTCGGGTATGCCCGATCGTCAGTACGACCTCGTCATCTTCGGCGCCACCAGCTTCGTGGGCCAGATCCTGACGAAACATCTGGTGGAGCGGGTCGGCAACGACGGCGGCGTCCGATGGGCGATCGCCGGGCGGAGCGCCGAGAAGCTCGGCCACGTCGCCGCCGAGACCGGCGCCCTGTGCGACCGGATCGTCGCCGACGCAGCCGACCCCGATGCCGTGCGGTCGCTCGCCGAGTCGACCAAGGTGATCGTGTCCACCGTCGGCCCGTACGCGCTCTACGGCTCTCCCCTCGTGGCCGCCGTCGCCGCTGCGGGCACCGACTACTGCGACGTCACCGGCGAGCCGCACTGGATGCGGGCGATGATCGACGCCCACCAGGCCGACGCGGAGGCGAGCGGTGCCCGCATCGTGCACGCCTGTGGGTTCGACTCGATCCCGTCCGACCTCGGCGTGTGGTTCACCCAGCAGCAGGCGATCGAACGGTTCGGTGCGCCGTGCGCCTCGGTCGCGCTGCGCGTGAAGGCGATGAAGGGTGGTGCCAGCGGCGGCACGATCGCGAGCGGCCTCAACATGATCGAGGAGGCCCGCAACGATCCGGCCCTCCGCAAGATCCTCGGCAATCCGTACGCGCTCGCGCCCGAGGGCATGCGCGAGGGCCCGAAGCAGCCCAACGTCACCGTGCCGCAGCGCGACGAGGCGTCGGGTCAGTGGGCGGCACCGTTCATCATGGCGGCCACCAACACGCGGGTCGTGCAGCGCACGCACGCGCTGCTCGGTCGGCCGTGGGGCGACGACTTCGAGTACGACGAGGCGATGCTGGTCGGCGACGGTCCCATCGGCGCGATGAAGGCCGCGGCCGTCACGGGCGGGATGGGTGCGTTCGCCGGTCTCGCTGCGTTCGGGCCCGGTCGGAAGCTCCTGGGGATGGTGCTGCCCGAGCCCGGTGAGGGTCCGAGCCCCGAGGCGCAGGAGGCCGGCTACTTCGACATCCGGTTGTACGGCACCACGGCCGACGGCCGCACGATCGTCACCAAGGTCACCGGCGATCGCGACCCCGGCTACGGGTCGACGGCGAAGATGCTCGCCGAGGCCGCGCTCGCGTTCCTCGATGTGCCGCGCAGCACCACCTCGGGCGGGTTCTGGACACCGGCCACCGCGTTCGGCGACGTGCTGATCGAGCGACTCGTCCAGCACGCGGGCCTCACGTTCGACGTCGTCGAAGCGGCCTGACGCCCACGTACTCGTTCACGCCCGGCGTCGGAGCGGTTCGAGCACGGTGACGTAGTCGGCGAGGCGTGCCGCGATCTCGATCGCGGCGTCGAGCAGTCGGGCGAGCACCGCCTCGTTCTCGCCGACCTTGGGGTACTCGGCGTGGAAGCCGACCTCGAGGGCGACCCCACCGTCGATTCGGATCAGCTGGGCCTCGTAGTGCTCGCGGGTCGCGTCGTCGTACCAGACCTTGAGATCGCGTTTGTGGGCGGTGGAGTGCAACTCGCCGGTGACGTCGGAGGCGAACCCCTCGAACACGTCCTGCACCTGTGGAAGAACGACCGCTCCACCGACCGCACGCTATTCGCCCAGCCGAACCTCGAACGCCGTGGCGGCGACCGCTCGGCCGGCGACCTGGAGTTCCACTCGATGCGTGCCGGCCCGATAGGTCCGGGTCGATGCTTGCTGGATCAACCGGCGCTTCCTCAACGAGCGGCGCTCCCCCACCCCGAGTTCGACGGTCGTCCACTTGAAGACCTTGGGCGACGTGGCGCCCGACGCGTTGACGTGGTGGATCACGAAGTCGACGACCAGCCGTTGCGTCACGGTCGCCTCCGATCGGATGTCGGCGGCCAGCGTGATGTGGGTGCCTATCTCGACCAGGTTCGGGGCCACGGCGAACCGCTCGACGACGATCTGCAGTTCGGTCGTGAAGCCGAGCACCTCGAGTGCCGCCGGATCGCCACGTTTCACCAGCGTGCGGAGGCCGTGCGCGACCATCCGACGGTCGGTCTCGGGCTCATTCATCCACCTGGCGACCGCGTCGACGACGAGTTCGGGCCGGTCCTTGGCGACGTCGTTCAGGTGGTTGGCGACCGAGCGTCGCACCGTCTCCGACGGGTCGTGGCGAAGGCGGTGCAGGAGTGCGAGGCCGGGCCGCGGGTCGTCGACGAGGCGCTGGACCTTCATGCCCCACGGGAGCCTCGGCCGTGTGCCTTCGGACGGAAGTCGACGGACCCGCTCGTCGGCGTGATCGGTGAACTCGACCAGGGTGCGGTACGTCTCGTCGTAGTGGTCGCGCAGGAACGGGCGCACGGCGAATTCGCAGCTCATCCGCTGGGTCACGTGTTCCATCGCGGCGAGCGCTTCATCCGGACACGCCGGCCCGAACAGTTCGACCACGTTGGCCAGCGGCCAGGCGGCCCAACCGTCGACGTGCGGTTCGGCTCGTGCGACGTCGACCAGCACCGACAGCGACTCGGTTGGCTCACGCTCGCCGAGCGCCCGCCACAGCTCGCGGGCGATCAGTTCGATCCGGGCCTTGAGCTCGAGGGCGTCGAGGTGCGGGGTGGTGCGCTCGCAGAACCCGTCGGCATCGAAACGCGGGTCGACCGCGGCGAAGCGTCGGGCCAGTTCGTCGACGACGCCGGCATCGACGTGGTCCTTGAGTGCGTCAGCCATGGCGCGTGACCGTAGTGGCGGCTCGGCTACTCGTCGGTGAAGACGCGGAGGCTGCCGGCATAGTTGGCGACCCAGATCTGGCGGGTGTCGGCGTCGTAGGTGATGCCGACGGGGTGCACACCCGAGTACACGGTCTGGAGGATCTCCATGTCGCTCGTGCGGACCTTGCTGACGGTGCCGTCCTGGTAGTTGACGACGTAGAGGCTCTCGCCGTCGTCGGAGAGCGCCATCGTGCGGGTCTCGGTGCCGGTGCTCGCCGTGCCGACGACCGTGTTGGCGCCGATGTCGATCTTGCGGACCGAGTTCATCTTGTGGTTCGAGACGTACAGGTACCGGTCGTCGCTCGAGAGCACGAGGTGGCGGGGCGTCGAGCCGGCCGCGTCCTCGATCGAGCGGATCACGGTGAGCGACTGGAGACCGATCACGTCGATGCGGGCCTCGCCCATCACGGTGACGTACGCGACCTCGCTGTCGCTGTCGATCGCGATGCCGCGCGGATGGCGGCCGACGTCGACCCGGGCGAGTTCGGTGTCGGATGCGGTGTCGATGATCGACACGTCGAAGCCGCACCAGTTGGACACGACGAGCTTGGTGCCGTCGGGCGTGACCTGGAGGAACTTCGGCACGGCACCGGTCGGAACGATCGCGACGATCTCGAGCGTGGCGACGTCGATCTTGTAGACGAAGCTGTCGTCCCAACTCCCCCGATTGCAGCTGTCGTCGGCGACCGGGTTGTAGCCGCTGCCGAACATCTTGTAGTTCGACACGTAGACGAACCGACCGTCCGGCGTGAAGGCCGCCTCGACCGGTGAGCCCTGCAGTCGGGCCGACGAGTCGAGCCCGAAGTCGGCGGGGACGATGTCGTCGGGGATCGTGCCGACCTTGGCACCCGACCGGTCGTAGACCGCGACGTTGTGGCGGTACATCATGTTCTGCGCGAAGAAGAGCCCGTCGCCGGATGCGACGATCGACTTCGGTTGGAGGTCGTCGTCCTGCACGGTGAACGCGTCGACCAGGGTGCGTTCGCTCGACGTCTTGCCGTCCTCGGGCGCCAGGGTGACCGGCACGGTGGTCGTCGTGGAGGTGGTCGTGGTCGTCGGATCGACGACGGCCGACGGAACCGACATGCCGGTCGACGCCGGGTTGCCGAGGCCCTCGATCGCCGCCGTCTCGCTCGATTTCTCGCTCACGGATTCGTCGGTCGGCGTGGAGCTGCCGACCGAGGAGGTGTCGCGGGTCGATGCGAGCACGACGAGCCCGAGGGCCAAGGCTGCCAATGGCCCGAGGACGACGAGTCGGCGGTCGATAGGCCGATCGTAGTGCGCGGCACCGGCCGCGTTCCGACGCCGAGGGCGGGTTCGTCCGGTGATCCACCGGGTAGACACATGACATCGACGCCACCCGATCCACCACCGCCGCCGACGTGTTCGCGTCGGGCGTCGCGAGCGGCGACGTCGACGCGACCTCGGTCGTGTTGTGGACCCGGGTGCACGGCGCCGTCGCCGAGCCGGTCACCGTCGACTGGTCGGTCGTGTCGACCGGCAGCACCGTGGCCACCGGCACCGTCGAGGCGGCAGCGTCGGCCGATCACACCGTCAGGGTGACCGTCAACGGGCTCGACCCGGCGACCGACTACGAGTACACGTTCGCGTGTGGCGGTGCGAGCGTCAGCGGTCGCACCCGCACGCTGCCCGCAGCCGGCGACCGGTTCCGGTTCGCCGTCGCCTGCTGCTCTCGATGGGGGTGGCCCGGCTTCGAGCTCTTCGACGCGATCGCCGACGAGCAACCCGACCTGCTGCTCCACCTGGGCGACGCGATCTACGAGGTCGGTGAGATGCCTCCCAGCGGGGTCAGCACCGATCCGCCGTGGGAGTGTCGCTCGCTCGACGACTACCGGCGCCGGTACCGGCAGCACCGTTCCCACCCCTCCCTCCGGCGTCTGCGGGCCGAGGTGCCGATGAACGTGGTGTGGGACGACCACGAGGTCGTCGACAACGCACCCGAGCCGGGCGAGGCCGAGCGGCGCCGCGACGGGCAACAGGCATGGACGGAGTGGATGCCGACACGCCGGACGCGCGATGGCGACGGTCTGCACCGCCGCTGGGTGATCGACGGCCTGCTCGACCTCGTGCTGATCGACAGCCGCCTCGCCGGGCGACGCCCCAACGAGATCGACGGGCCCGGCGACGAGGACGAGGCTCCCGGATCGTTGCTCGACGAGGAACAGTGGCGCCTGATCGAACAGGCGTCGACCACCTCGGACACGCCGTGGTTCGCGGTCGCGAACCAGGTGCAGGTCGGCCCGATGACGCTCGCCGCCCGGCCGGCACTGCGGTGGCCGCCGTGGCGCCGGGTGGTCAACCCCGACCAGTGGGACGGCTACGAGGCCGACCGCGAGCGCCTGTACGGCGTGCTCCGCCGCGCGCCGGGTCGGCAGATCCTGCTCTCCGGCGACCTGCATTCGGGCTGGTCACGCACACTGTCTGACGAACACGGCACGGTCGCCCACGAGTTCACGTCGCCGTCGATCAGCGGCACCACCTACGCGCAGGCCGTACGCGACGCCACCCATCTCCCCGTGCCGGCGGCGCTGACCGAACGTTGGTTGCGTCGCCTCAACCCGGGCATCGACCATCTCGATCTCTCGCGGCACGGCTACCTGGTGTGCGACGTCACACCGACCCGGTTCGTGACCACGTTCGTCACCGTCGACGGCGAGCGGCACACGATCACCCTCCACCGCGACGCCTGACGCCCGGTACGCTTTCGCCCGAATCACGGGATGTGGCGCAGCCTGGTAGCGCACCTGCTTTGGGAGCAGGGGGTCGGGAGTTCGAATCTCCCCATCCCGACTGGATCTAGCTGGTGTTTTCCACCGGCGATCGAGTCGCCGGGTTGACGATGTATCAGCGATGTATCAGACTCTGAGGCACGACGAGTGCTCGGAGACGACATGGGGTGGAAGGCAACGGGGCAGCCGACGGTCCGCAAACAGCGCGACAAGTAGGTCGTGCGCGTCGACGGCATCGACACGGTGACCGGCAAGCACCGGCCTCGTCAGGTCGGGACGTACCCGTCGCAACGCTCCGCGACGACCGCTGCCCGGTCGATGAAGGCAGACGACCGCTCGACCGAACGAGGCACCGTGAGTTGGTTGGTTCGCCGCTACGTCGCCGGCCGGACCGACATCACCGAGAAGGCGCAGCAGCAGTACGAGTGGGCGATCCCCCACATCGAGAACGGGTTGGGTGCGATCCCGCTTGCGACGCTGGATCGAGCGGACGTCGCACGGTGGATCGACGCGCTCGCCGCCGGTGGCCGTTTGTCGAAGCGCAGTGTGCAGATCTGTCGCACAGTGCTGCGGGCGGCGTTGTCCGAGGCGGTCGACGAGGGTTTGATCCCGCGCTCCCCTGCTGCTCGAGTTGGTCTGCCTCGTGTGGTGGCGAAGCCGGTGAAGGAGAAGGAGACCGTGGCGTGGACCGCCGAACAGGTCGACCGCTTCCTCGCCGTGACCGCCGACCATCGCTGGGCGATCGCCTTCCGCATCGGCGTCCTCTACGGGCTGCGTCGGAGCGAGGTGCTCGCGCTGCGATGGGACGACGTCGACACGAAGGCGAAGACGCTACGGATCGACGAGAGCTTGGTCGCAACGAAC
>CAXAWD010000223.1:0-6422 GCA_963972325.1 uncultured Acidimicrobiaceae bacterium | reverse complement strand
ATCGCGCTGAGCGTCGGCACGAGGTTGAAGGCCTGGAAGATGAACCCCAGTCGGTCGCGGCGCAGCAGGGTGAGCTGCTTCTCGGTGGCCGTCGTGATGTCGACGTCGCCGACCATGGCGGCGCCGCCGTCGAGTCGGTCGAGGCCGGCCATGCAGTGCATGAGCGTCGACTTGCCCGAACCGGACGGGCCCATGATGGCGGTGAACCGGCCGGCGGCGAAATCGACGTCGACATGGTCGAGGGCGACGACTTCGGTGTCGCCCGATCCGTAGACCTTGACGGCGCCACGGGCGAACGCCGCGGCCTGGGTGGTGGTGGTGGTGTCGAGCGGGGGAGGAAGGAGGAGGGTCATGGCAGTGCCTTTCTGGAGGTGATGTGCGTTGGGGGGTGGCGTTCGGGGGTTGGGGGTTGCGGGGGGTGGTGGTGTTGGTGGTGTCGGTTGACGAGGGGCGGGAAGAGCGGTTGGTCAGGCGTCGTTGCGCCGGTCGAGCAGGGCGACACCGAGCCAGACGAACCAGACGATGAGGCCGAGGCCGAACACCATCTCGGCCGCCTCGAACGCGGGGATCACGGTCGCCACACCGGCGACGGCGCTGACGACACCGAGCACGTTGAGGCCACGGGGCAGCGCACCGCGCCAGGCGGCGAGCGAGACCAGCAGCACCCAGATGCCGCCGACGAGCTCGTTGCCGCCGCCGAGGCCGTTGGTCACCGTGTCGATCGACGACCACAGGTTGATCGCTCCGGCCCGGTCGGTCTCCGCGAGATTGGCGACGTCCTCGATGCCGATGTTCGAGATCATCCCGGTCGCGAACATCAAGCCGGCCCAGATCATCGCGAACACGGTCGACGCATCGGCGAGCTCCGGGGCGTCACCACGGAGCCGTTGGCGAAGTGCCAGGGCGAGCGGCACGAGCAGCGCGCCGAACACGACGAAGATGCCGATGTACCAGGCCAGCAGCGTGGTCTGGTGGCCGACGAGGAAGTCGACCGCGTCTGCCGGCGTGGCATCGACGTAGTCCGACAGCGACGTGGCGAACAGCGCAATGCCGAACACCCACGTGCCGGCGGCACCGAGGGCGGACAAGCCACCGATGCGGCCGAGACGGCCACCATCACGGTGTGGCGCGATGGACGAGATGCGGTTCGGGGAGGAGTTGATGGACATGGTGCTTGCTGCTTTCTGATGGGGTTGATCTGGTGGGTGGGCGGATGGTTCAGCGACCGTCATCGGGGCCGAAGCTGACGATCTCGGCACCGACCGACGTGAGGTGGGTCAGCACGCCGTGGAGATGCGACGGGTCACGGATGACGCCGGCCAGGCGGGTCACACCGTCGGTGGAGCGGTCGATCTCGAAGTCGTCGAGGAGTGGTCGGAGCGCTCGCCGTCCGGCACGACCGCGGATCACGATCTCGTAGCGGGTTGTTTCGGGCATGGCACCACCGTCGCCCGCAACCGGGTGAGGACGCATCGCTCCCCCGTCGAACTCACCCGGGTGAGTGGGATTCATCCCCTTTGGTCGCCCGACCGGGCCAAACGTACGATCGACGGGCATGGAGTCGGCCGACGCCTCGTTCGTGGCGACCAAGTTGTGCCGCCCGACCGCCCCGGAACGCTTCGTCGACCGCTCCCGTCTCGCCGGCCGACTCGACGCCGGGGTCGAGCGTCATCACGCGTTGCTCCTGGTGTGCGCCCCCGCCGGATCGGGCAAGTCGACGTTGCTGACCGGGTGGGTCGAGGCCCGGGACGAGCCGACGTCGTGGGTCCAGATCGAGCCGTCCGACTCCGACCCGGCGCGGTTCTGGTCGTACGTGGCCGCCGCGCTCGACCCGATCGTCCCCGGGATCGCCGACGATGCCCGCCCGGCCATCAGGTCGGGGCCCGAAGCCGCCGTTTCCACGCTGGTGAACCGACTCGCCGTCCACGACCAGCACGTGATCGTCGTGCTGGACGACTACCACCTCGTCGACAACGCCGCCGTCCACGACAGCGTCGAACGATTCATCCAACTCCGGCCGGGCAACGTCACCGTCGTCGTGTCGACCCGCGTCGACCCACCGTTCCGGCTCGGGCGGCTCCGTGTACGCGATCAGGTCACCGAGATCCGAGCCGCCGACCTGCGGTTCACCTCCGACGAAGCCGCCGGCCTGCTCGGGACGGCCAACGGCCACATCAGTGACGACGCCGTCCGCGACCTGTGCGACCGCACCGAGGGCTGGGCGGCCGGGCTCGTGCTCGCCGGGTTGTCGCTGCAGCTCACCGACGACCCCGACGCCTTCGTCGAGGCGTTTCGCGGCGACGACCAACTCGTCGTCGACTACCTCAGCGACGAGCTGCTCGGCGGGATATCGACCGACGACCGACAACGCCTGCTCGAGACCTCGGTCCTCGAACGCATGTCGGGGCCGCTCGTCGACGCCGTCTGCGACACCAGCGGCAGCGCGGAGTGGCTCCGGCGCACGGCCGCCGTCAACCAACTCCTGATCGGGCTCGACCGCACCGGCACGTGGTACCGGTATCACCACCTGCTGCGCGACCTGCTCCGGTTCGAGGCCGAGCGCGAGATGCCCGAACAGGTCCGCGCACTCCACGCCGCCGCCGGCAGATGGCACGAGGAGCACGGCGATCTCCACAGCGCGGTCGGACACTTCCTCGATGCCGACGAGAAGGTCGCGGCCGCCGATCTCGTGGCGATGGGCGCGAAGAAGCTGCTCAACGACGGCCACAGCTACACCGTGCTGCAGTATCTCGACCGTCTCGGCGATCTCTGCGAGGAGCACGAGGGCGCCGCCATCGTCAAAGCATGGGTGACCTTCGTGTCAGGGCGTTTCGCCGAGTCCGACAAGTTCCTCGAGATCGCCCGACGACTCGACGTCGAGGGCATCGACACGGGTCTGATCGACGGGCTCGCCATGATGAGCAACCTGGCCAGGGGCGACACCGGGGCTGCCCTCGGTGTGGCCGAGACGACCCCGACACCCACCGAGTCGACCCATACGATGGCGCTCGGCACCGTGAACCTGTGGGCCGGCCGGTTCGACGTCGCCCGCGCGCTGTTGAGCGCAGCGAACGAGCAGGCCAACGCTGAACCGCACGACTTCGCGGCGTCGGTGGCGCCCGGGCTCGAGGCGGTCACCGAGCTCGAGGCGGGCAACCCGGTCGCCGCCCGGCGACGGGCCAACCACGCCGTCGAGTACGCCGCTGCGCACGGCATCGCACGGGCGCCGCAGATGGCGCTCGCGCACGGCGTGCTGGCGAGCACCGCCGACGACGCCACCGAGGCCGTGGCCGCAGCCCGGCTCGCCATCGAACTCGCGCGGCGTGCGCCCGAGCTGTTGATGCTCGGCTACACGCTCACGACCGCCGGCGACGTGCTGGTCGCCCGCGGCGACGACGAGGGCCACGAGCTGCTGCGCGAGGCGAGGGTCATGGTCGACCGCTGCCCCGATCCCGGCATCGTCGGCCGCTCTCTCGACCGAGACGAGTCGCGCCACGGTCGTGCGGCTCCGGCCCCCTCGGTCACCGAACTGGTCGAGGATCTCACCGATCGCGAGATCGGCGTGCTGCGGTACCTCCCGAGCGAGCTGAGCCAGCGCGAGATCGCCTCCGAGCTGTTCGTGTCGCTGAACACGGTCAAGACCCACTGCAAGGCGATCTACCGCAAACTCGGTGTGCCGGGCCGCAAGGCCGCCGTGCAGGCGGCCCGCGAGCTCGGCCTGCTCTGACACTCGGCTGCTGTTCGGTTCGACCTGATCACCCGGGTGAGACCGCCGAGCGGGCGAGGCGCGCTCACACCACTCCGTTCGATGCTCGTGTCGACAACGACACCCATCCGAACGAACGGAGTTCCCATGGCCACCCCCACCACCCCGATCATCGCCATCGCCTCGCTGGCGGCAGTCGCGCTCGCCGGCTGCGGCACCGAGCGCCGAGACGACGTGAGCGTCGGCGCAACACCCGACTCGATCCACGACGACGTCGACACCGTCTCTGCCGGTAACCCGCACCCCGACGGTGACCGGGAGCGGGTCGAGGCGATCGTCGACGGGGTGCTCGTGCTCCCCGACGGGCACTACGAACTGGACGGGTACGGCACCGTGCTGGAGGTGGACGGCGAACAGATCACCCCGCGCTACACCACGGGGTCGACGTGCACGCCCGGCGAGCCGTTCGACAACGCGCTCGACGTCGACCACGTCGACGACGACGGCGCGGTGGTGACCCTCGACCTCGCCGGCTCCACGACCGACTACCGGCTGCTGCCCGTCCAGCCCGCCGAGCCCTGCGACACGGACGCTGCCGAGACCCTCACCGCGCTCGACGAGCTCTTCGAGAGTCACTACCCGTACTTCGAGGCACGAGGCATCGACTGGCCGAGCGAGTTGGCGACGATCCGCGCCGACGCCGACGTCATGTCGATCGGCGACTCGCTCGAGTCGTTCGTGCAGCGACTCGGTGACGGTCACACCGGTCCGGAGGACGTCGACATCGTGTCGCTCGAGCAGCGCTTCATCGCGTACGCCGACCCGACGGGTGGCCCCGACGCCGACATCGACTCGCTCGTCGGTGTCGAACTGACAGCGACGCTCGACGCGTTGGAGACGGTGCAGTTCGATCCGACCGGCACCGTCGGCTGGGGCCACACCTCCAACGGGGTCGGCTACCTGATCATCGTCGGGTTCGAGGGCGCGGTCGACGACGACCCGCGCTCGTCGCTGCTCGCGCTCCGCGCGGCGCTCGACTCGGCCGTCACCGACCTGGTCGCGTTCGACGCACTGGTCGTCGACATGCGCTTCAACGTCGGCGGCTACGAAGACCTCGCCCTCGCGGCGGCCGGGTACTTCACCGACGAACCGGTCGCCGCCTACCGCAAGTGGCCGCACGCCCAACCGGACCCGTTCGTCCAGACCGTGTCGGTTCGGCCGGCGCCGGTCGCCTACGACGGCGACGTGGCGGTGCTGGTGTCGCCGGTGACCGCGAGCGCGGCGGAGACCTTCCTGCTGGACATCGAGGCGGTGACCGGCGGCGACGCGACGCTGGTCGGCGCGGCTTCGGCCGGGGAGTTCTCCGATGCGATCGACTGGCGACTGCCCGACGGCACCGAGTTCACGATGTCGATGGAGCACTACACGACCGTCGACGGCGTGAGCTACGAGGCGATCGGGGTTCCGGTCGACGTCGAGGCCCCGTTCGACATGGCGTTCGCCACCGCGCTCGACGAACTGGCGGATCGCCGGGCGGGGTGACCGATCGGTCGTCCGGGTCGCCCACGGAGGTCGACCCGGACGACGGCCGGCGCGTCGACGGCCCCGTTTGGGGCGCGGCCGCGTCGGGTAGCTCGCGAGACATGCGATCGGATCACGGACCCTCCGGCTCGACACGGACGCCCGCAACCGAGGACCGCGACGTGACTCGACGTCGCGTCGCACCGCTGCATCCGGTGCGGGCCGTCGCCCGCAACTACGAAGGGGTGCACACCGGGCTCGGCCTGGCGGGCAACCTCGCGTTCCTCGTGGGTTCGGTGTTCTTCCTGCTCGAGAGCCTGAAGACCGCCGGCGTCTGGCTGTTCATCGTCGGTGCGGCAGGCATGCTGATCGGCAGCATCGGCCGAGCGATCATCGACGTCCACGACGCCCACGACACCGATCGACCCGAGGGCTGACCGGGCGTCGACGCAGTCAGTCGGCGGCGAGCTGCTGTTCGAGCCGATCGAGCACCTCGTAGCACGGCAGCACCTGGGCAACGCTGCTGTTCGGCTCGCGACCCTCACGGATCGCAGCGAAGAACTCACGGTCCTGCAGCTCGATGCCGTTGGTCGACACGTCGACATCCGACACGTCGATCGGTTCCTCCCGGCCGTCGACCAGGTCGTCGTAGCGGGCGATGTACGTGCCGGTGTCGCCGATGTACCGGAAGAACGTGCCGAACGGGCCGTCGTTGTTGAACGACAGCGACAGCGTGCAGATCGCACCCGACTCGGCCTTGAGCTGGATCGACATGTCCATCGCGATGCCGAGCTCGGGATGGATCGGCCCCTGCATCGCGTGGGCGTCGACGATCGGGCTGCCGCACTGGTACGCGAACAGGTCGACGGTGTGCGCGGCGTGGTGCCACAGCAGGTGATCGGTCCAGCTGCGGGGCTGGCCGAGCGCGTTGGTGTTGGTGCGACGGAAGAAGTACGTCTGCACGTCCATCTGCTGGATGGAGAAATCACCCGCTGCGACCCGTCGGTTGACCCACTGGTGGCTCGGGTTGAACCGGCGGGTGTGGCCGCACATCGCGACCAGCCCGGTGCGCTGCTGTGCCTCCACGACCCGCCGACCGTCGGCGAGGTCGTCGCACAGTGGGATCTCGACCTCGACGTGCTTGCCGGCGTCGAGGCACGCGATCGACTGATCGGCGTGCATCTGGGTCGGCGTG
>CAXAWD010000222.1:0-6425 GCA_963972325.1 uncultured Acidimicrobiaceae bacterium | reverse complement strand
CCCGACCAACGGGCCGTGTCGCGGAATCAGGACCACGAGTCCCACAACCGCGACACAGCTACCGACCGACACCACGCCGCCAACTCACGGCCGAGCGGGCCGTGTCGCGGAATCAGGACCACCGGACCCAAAACCGCGACACAGCCACCGACACGAACCCCGACCAACGGGCCGTGTCGCGAATTCAGGACCGCGAGTCCCACAACCGCGACACAGACGCCGACCGGCACCCCACCGTTTTACCGACACCACACCGCCAACACACGGCCGAGCGGGCCGTGTCGCGGATTCAGGACCACCGGACCCAAAACCGCGACACAGCTACAGCCGCCACACCCCACCGTCGACACCGTGTCGCGGATTCAGGACCACCGGACCCAAAACCGCGACACAGCCACCGACACGAACCCCGACCAACGGGCCGTGTCGCGGCTTCAGGACCGCGAGTCCCACAACCGCGACGCAGCGGCCGCCGCCGCACACACCCACCGACGGACGTCACGCTGCCAACTCTCTGCCAACGGAGCATGTCGCCGCGCCGGTGGCGCGTCGTCGGTCAGGGTGCGGGTGTCCAGGTCCGGTCGGCGAAGCCGGGGAGTTCGACGAGGTCGCCGACGTCGGTGAGGTAGTACTCGATCCGGAAGTCGGCGGTGTTGTCGACGATGGTCACGACCAGCACGTGTCCGGCCGGCGCAACGAGGTACGTGACGCTGGCCCCTGCCTCGGCGCGTTCGAGACCGTCGGCGGTCGGCTCGGTCGGCTCGGACGACGGGGGTGCGGGGTAGGTGGCGACGTCGAACGGATCGGGGCTGGTCTCGCGCGTGCCGGCCTCGAGCAGCGAGGTGTCGTTGGCCGGCCGCGAGTTCCACCTGCTCACCCAAACGGAGTATGAACCGGGGTCGCTGACGCGCCACTGCTCGGTGTCGAGCGTGTAGCTGTGGGCGTCGCCGAACCCGGGGCCGAGCGTGGTGTTCTCCAACACGGCGAAGGCCCGTGCCGTCTCGGGAAGCACGTCGGATTCTCGGAACACGTTGGCGAGGGCGACGTCGGGGGCGAGATCGAGACTCGCCGCGTTGCGCCGCACTCGCTCGATCGTGCCGTCGGTCGCCACGGCGTAGTGGTACTCGGTGTCGGTGCCGACGATCGTGACGGCCCCGTCCCGGCGGACTTCCCCGATGTGGATGTCGTCGACCCGGTCGTATCGGTAGAAGTACTCGGCCATCGGCGAGCCGGCGGCTGCCGACTCCCATCGGCGGAAGAGGAACTCCACCGATCGTGCCCCGAACGGGTCGGTCAACTGTTCGACGGAGGCGGCTGCCGGGGGCGGGACGCCGCTCGACGAGTCGGGGGTCGCCGGCGCCTGGGTGGGGGTGGGCGACAGCGAGGCGACGTCGTTACCGACATCGTCACCGGCATCGTCACCGGCATCGCCGGTCGCCTGCCCCGAATCGGCGGCCTGCTCCTGGTCGGTTCGGAACGTCTGGTAGCCGAACCAGACGGCAGCGCCGAGCCCGCCGAGCACGGTGAGCATGAAGATCCGGCCGAGCGCGCGGTTCCGCCGTCGCCGACGACGGGCTTCGACGCGGAGTTCCTCGGCGGCCATTCGACTGGCCCAGGTGGCGGCAGGGAGTGTGCCGTACGCGGGCTTCGGGCGATGGCTCTGGTTCTTCTGGGCCTCGACGAGCGCTCTGGCGTCGAATCCCCCAGCCGGTGCAGCGCCCTCCGACTCGCTTCCCGGCACGTACAGGGCGTCGCGGATCTCGGGCCCGGTCGGCCGTCTGAGCCCGGTCTTGCCGGCGCGGTCGGCTGGGAGGTAGGGCTCTCCGGGTCGACCGGTGCCGTCCCCCTCGGCTGGTTCTGTCATGGCCCCGAGATTCTTCCACACCCACCTGGTGGGGCGACAGGGCCGGGGTGCGGGTCAGGGCGCGTCGACCCAGCTGTCACCGGGGAACGTGAGGCGCGCCGGTTCGTCCGAGTAGCCGAGCACCACGTACAGCACCCGAAGGTCCTCGTCGGGTGAGATCACGGACGCCATCTCGATCACGCCGTGCTCGGTGATCCCGAAGACGATGGCGGTTTGATTGTCGGCGGGCGTCAGTTCGGCCGCGCTCAGGTCGACAGCTGCTCGCTCTTGCATCGCGGTCGTGTCCAGCGCCTCGGCGAGTTGCACCTGTTCGGTGCCCGCCTCGACGAGACCGATGCTGTTGTCGGATGCGGTGGCCCAGAGCGTGCGCCACTCGGCGTACGACTCCGGGTCGGCCGTCCGGAACCCGCCGAGGTCGACGAAGTAGCTGTAGTAGGTGATCGGTGTGCCGTCGACCCCGACCTCGCCGGTCTCGGTGTTCTCGTCGATCAGCATCGCGAACGGGCGAGCTGTGCGTGGGAAGACGTCGTACTCGCCGAGCATCTCGGCGAGTGGCGTGTCCGGCTCGGGCGCCAGACTGAACTCGCTGCGTCGGGCGCGTCGCGCTACTCCGTCGGGGCCGACCGAGTAGCGCCAGTCGCCGTCGAACGAGACGATTGTGTTCGTTCCGGTGGGCGAGTCGTGCGCCGAGCCGTAGTAGTTGTCGGTCTCGGTGTCGTAGACGACGTCGAAGTCGTGGAACCCAGCGCCCACGTCGGCGCCGTGGTATTGCCTGAAGTAGTAGGAGATCGTCCGGTAGTCCGGCCGGCGAGCGACGCGCGGGGTTGGCAACGGCTCGGGTGAGAACGGTCCCTGGATCGTCTTCGACGGGAAGGCCTGGGTCAGGTCTCGTGCGTCGTCGATCGCTCCGGTGAGCCCGCCGGAGTCAGCGCTCACCACGCCGTCGAGGTCGTCGATCGCCTGAGCGACCGCGCTCGGTTCGTCAGCCGCCGCGACGCCGTCGCCGTCGACACTGCCATCGACCTGGGCGTCCTCGCCGGCGGCACGGGCAGCGGCGTCTCGTTGTTGCTGATCCTGATACTCCTGGTAGCCGAACCAGCCGGCGGCTCCCATGCCGCCGAGCAGGAGCAGTGCGACGGCGCGGCCGACGAGTTGGTTGCGGCGGCGCTTCCGCTGTGCCTGGGCGCGCAGTTGTTCGGCGGCTTCGCGTCCGGCGGCGGTCTGGGCGGGGAGCGCTCCATAGGCCGGGGTGGTGAGGTGCTGCGCCGTCGAGGGAGCAGTCGGAGGCGTCGGCGGGATCGTCGGCGCCGGGGTCTGCGGCGCCGTCGGTTGGGTCGGCGGGAGGTAGGGAGCGTCGGATTGGCCTTGGCCGTTCGCCTCGTTCGATGTGGTCATGGCGTGTCCAGCCTCTCGCAGGTGCCGGCAGCGGGGCGGCGACCGGGGTGCGGGTCAGTCTCCGTTGTCGGGGAGGGTGACGGGGGCGATGATCTCGATCTGGCTGCCGTCGATCTCGCCGCCGACGCCGAATGTGGGGTTGCCCGGGCCGTTCCAGCGCGGCGTCTCTTCGAGTTCGTCGATGGCGTCGCGGAGGGTGGGGTCGCCTTGGCGGTCGAGTTCGGCTTGACGCCGCTCGCTCTCGAGCCGGTCTTGTTCCTGCGTCTCTTCGTAGATCGTGTAGCCGATGTAGGCAGCGGACACCACGACGCCGAGCGCGACGATCGCGCCGGCCGTGCCGAAGATCTTGTCCTTGATCTGCTTGCGGCGCTGGTGGCGCCGTGCGTGTTCGCGTCCGGCTTCGAGCCCGACCACGGCGGAGGGCCCGAGCGGATTCACCGCCGATCGCTGAGATGTCCGTCGCCGTGCCATGCCGGTCTATCGGCGCGTTGCGGGTCAGGCTGTAGGGCAGGGTGTGACGCCGAGGAGGTACCCCTCGGCGGCGACGTCCCAGTACTGGGTGGTGTCTCGCACGAGTTCGGCATCGACCAGTGTTCGTTCGTAGCGCTCTGCGCCGACGCCGGTGGCCGGGATCTCGCTCCCGGGGAACTTCGCAAAGTAGGACTCGACGGCGGTGGCGAGCGCTCGTGCGTCCTGGGCACAGGCGGCGTCTTGGCCACGATTGGTGACACCCTGGACCGAGAAGACCACGACCGTCGACAAGATGCCGAGGATCACGATCACGATCAGCAGCTCGATCAGCGAGAAGCCCTCGTCGTCGGGTGTGGCGCCCCGCCGCAATGCAAAGTTCACGTGAATCAAGTTAACAGAACGGTGACCTGTCAGGGGTCAAGGTCTCGGCAAGAGGAACGATGATCCGGGGCCGTGACCTGGCACGCACCGTGGGGTTTCCGTTCCGGCGGAGCACCTTCGGCGGCAGTGCTCAGACTGTGGCGCAGCGCGACGTCGGGGACGGCAACAGGGCGCCGTCGGCATCCAGGTCGTACAGATTCGAGGGTTCGCGGAGCAGTCCGTCGTTGGTCAACGTGCGTTCGTACGCGTCCGGGTCGGCACCGTCGGGTGGGATCGAATCACCGCCATGCTTGGCGAAGTAGGCCTCCGCCGCGTTCGACAACGTGTGGATGTCGGCATCACACGTGGCGTCTTCGCCACGGTCGGTGATACCCGTCACGCTCGTCACGACGACCGTCGCCAAGATCCCGAGCACGACGATGACGATGAGCAACTCGACCAGCGTGAAGCCGACGTCGCCGCCCGCATCGCCGTCGTCGGAGTGTCGTACCGTCATGTCGGTTATATCGGCTGCGCGACCGCGACGATTGAGACAAAGGTTGCTCGAGGCACGGCCGGTCTCCTGCGGACACGCCGGCACCGAATTGTCAAGTTGGCATCAAGACCGAGCGCCGGTGGACCGATAACAGGTCGACGAGATCGACCGTTCCTCGAAGGGTCGACGACTACTCTGAGATCCCACGTCGAAAGCAGTACTTCCATGACGAGTGACAACGACGAGCGGTGGTGGCAGCGGTCGCTGGGCGCCATGCGACGACGGCTCCCCGTGGTGCACTACGTGGTCGATTGTCTCGTGTGGTTGGTCGCACTGCCGCTGACCACGTTCAGCCGCTACGACTTCTCGCTCAACGAGCTCGAGTTCGACGCCACCGCTCGTTCGTGGGCGGTCGCCGTGGTGGCCCAGGGCGTGTTCGGTGTGGGCACCGGCCTCTACACCCGTCGCTGGCGGTATGGCAGCTTCGACGAGGTCGCGGCGTTGGCCGCGACGGTGCTGCTGACCGGTGTGGTGATGTCGATCGTGCATGTCGCGTGGTTCATGGACGGCGCGCCTCGCTCGGTGCCGGCCCTGACGTCGGCCGTGGCGATCGCGGGCACGGTCGCGGTGCGTTCCGCATGGCGGCTGTACCAGCAGAAGCAGTCGAAGCGTGAGCTGCTCGGCGCGGCGCCGCTGATCATCGTGGGCACGGGCGAGAGTGCCGAGCAGATCGTGAAGGCGTTGCTGTCCGACCCCAACAGCCGGTTCCAGCCGGTGGCGTTGCTCGACGACGATCCCACTCGTCGGCGGTACACGATCTCGGGGATCAGGGTGCAGGGGCCGATCAGCCAGATGCGCGAGGTGGCCGCCAAGTACTCCGCCGAGGACGTGCTGCTCGCGATCCCGACCGCACAGAGCGAGTTGATCCGTGACGTCGACGCGATCGCCAACAACGCCGGCCTCAAGTTGCTGGTGTTGCCGTCGGCGCACGAGATGTTCGGCGACCTCGGTGTGCGCGACATCCGTCCGGTGTCGGAGGCCGACCTGCTCGGCCGTCGCCCGGCCGACATCGACGCCGACGCCGTGGCCGGCTACATCACCGGCAAGCGGGTGCTGGTGACCGGTGCCGGTGGCTCGATCGGCAGCGAGCTCTGTCGGCAGTTGGCCCGGTTCGAACCGGCTGCGCTCCTCAAGCTCGATCGTGACGAGAGCGGCCTGCACGCCGTGCAGCTGTCGATCCACGGGCGGGCGTTGCTCGACAGCAACGATCTGGTGCTCGCCGACATCCGCGACCGCGACCGCCTGTTCGAGGTGTTCGACGAACTCCGTCCCGAGGTGGTGTTCCACGCCGCGGCCCTGAAGCATCTGCCGCTGCTCGAGGCGGCGCCGCAGGAGGGTTGGAAGACCAACGTGGTGGGCACGCAGAACGTGCTCGACGCCGCCGAGCACGTGGGCGTCGCCCACTTCGTGAACGTGAGCACCGACAAGGCCGCGAACCCGACCAGCGTGTTGGGCTACACGAAGCAGTTGACCGAGCGCCTGACCGCCCACAAGGGCGCTACGGCTCCGGGCACGTACGTGTCGGTGCGGTTCGGCAACGTGTTGGGTTCACGCGGGTCGGTGCTGCCGGCGTTCCGAGAGCAGGCCCGGCGTGGCGGCCCGATCACCGTGACGCATCCCGACATCACCCGCTACTTCATGCTGGTGGAGGAGGCCGCGCTGCTGGTGATCAACGCCGGCGCGATCGGCCGGGACGGCGAGGTGCTCGTGCTCGACATGGGCGAACCGGTCAAGATCGCCGACGTCGCCAAGCGCTTCGCAGACCAGCACACGCCGCCG
>CAXAWD010000221.1:0-6442 GCA_963972325.1 uncultured Acidimicrobiaceae bacterium | reverse complement strand
TTGGATGCAATGCTGAGCAACAGCGCCCGGGCTGCACTGACAAGACGGCCACGCACAAAGCGCGGCGACGTCCAGCGTCGACGGCGGACGGTATCGGCACGACTGTGAGCGGCCACCCGCTCCAGATTGCCAGCGGTCAAACGACCTCGACGGCAACTGCACTGGCGTGTGCGGCGAGCGCTTCGATGTCGGCTCGGTCACCTGTCAGGACCGTCCCGCCCGGCTCCGCGATCGCGACGACGAGTGCGTCGACAGCTGAACCGGCCCGGGCCCGCCGTCGCAGCTCGGCTGCTCGCCGAGCAGTCGACTCGCTGACCGTCGCTTCGATGATGCACATCTTCAAGAATCGGTGGGTGTTGACGTCGCGCGTTGGATCACCTTGGAGGGATTCGACAAGCACCATCGTCGGGACCACTGGTGGCCACAGCTCCTGAGCCTTGAGCGCCCCGATGAGCGACAGCGCTGTCTTGGTGCGTGCAGACAGACGTGACACGCCGCCGCTGTCGAGGACCAGCACGGGTCACCCAACTCGGTCGAGCGAACGATCCCGGATGCGCCGAGCGATTGCATCTGCGCTGGCCTGTTGACGCTGGCTGGGCTCTCCGACCTCAGCGGCGAGTTCTTCGAGGTACCGGTCTGTTTCAGCAAGTGCATCCTGGCGCTCCAGCTCGGCACGAAGCGCGACCTGCAAGAGCTCGGACGCCGGAAGGTCGCGTTGCTTCAGTTGTTCGTGGAGATCATCGGGCAGGTAGACCTGAACACGGGGCATACGCCTAACCATACGCCTACGTCAAGCGCATATCAACAGGCGGTGTGGGTACACCAGACCGCTCGCGATCGGCACGGTTGTGCTCGGTGGACCGTTCGCAAACGCACGACGCTGCGCCCCCTCAGGTCGACCACGTGAGAACCGCCCGGGAGTGTCGGGAAACCCGAACGCTCCCCACCCGCTCGGAACGAGACGTGTCGTTGCGAGGTCGAACTCGACGATCAGGCTCTCGCCGAGTCGGCAGTGCCGAGTTGGGCCCCCAGGTAGAAGTACGGGTCGAGCACGGCGACCTCGGCGACCGAGTCGACGGGGAGGCCGTTGGCCGCCGCGGCCTGGCGGATCGCTTCCGGGCTCGGCCCGTCGTAGACACAGACGGTCTTGGTGCGATCGGACGTGACGTAGGAGTGGATCCAGGTCACCCCCAACTCGGCGTTCGCCTCGACGACGCCCGCCATTGCGGTGTCGCCATCGGGCGACATGGGGATGTCGAGGGTGGCGGGGAAGGTCCGTTCGACGAGGTAACGAGGCATTGCTGCATTCCTTTCGGTTCCGCACCCGGCATCTCCGGGCGCTGAGCTGACAGTACGAATTCGAGCCACCACGGGTCATCGGGGCACGCCCCCAAATCTCGTCGGGGCGACATCGGGGCGCATAGGGGTACGGGCAGTCACCGGCCGGTGACCGTCAGGTCGTGGGTGCGGCGAGCCCCTCGTAGGCGATAGCGATCGCCCGCGCCAGAGTCTCGCGCCCATTCGTAGGAGATCGAACGTCGCCGAAACGCAGGTGCGGACGATCGCCGCCGTTCGCGACGAAACGGACCACCCCACACCAGCCGTTCCAGTCGGCAATCAGTCCGGCGACAGCACGAGGGTCGACGTCACGTCTTCGGGTCGGAACCCGAGACGCTCGTAGAAGGTGATCGCCCGCTCGTTCGTCGCTCCGGTGGTGAGGGTGAGACATCGATGGCCTGCGTCGATGGCGAGCACCTCGGCGGCCCGAACCGGGCGGCGCCGATCCCGGAGCCCTCGCAACGACGAACGACGACCAGTTCGCCGATGCAACCGTCGACCTCACCGGCGAAGTGGGTGGCGGTGCTCACGGAGATGATCCAACGATCTGCGAGTCCTGCTCAGCCACGAGCGGCCCATGGTCTCACGACGTGAACCAGTTGGTACACGGGGCAATCGTCGGGATCGCACCGTGTGCCGCTGCCGTCTGGCGGTCAGCCGGCGGCGATCCAGACGCTCACGGCCGCGAGCGTCGCACTCAGCCCGATGTTGATGCGACGTGCGCTGCGCTCGGATCGGAAGGTCCGTACGAGGCGATCTCCGATCGCGGCCCAGATCGTGAACGAGATCATGTTGTTCACGGTGAAGATCGTGGTGATGAGAACCACGGTGACGAGACGGTGTTCGGCGGTTCCGTCGAGGAACTGCGTGAACATCAGCGCGATGATCACGTAGGCCTTCGGGTTCAGGACGAGGAGGAGTGCACCGTCGGTTGCGGTGCTTCTCGTGGAATCGCCGGACGTGTCGATGGCGTTGGAACGGAAGAGTTTCCATGCGATCCACATGACGTAGGCGGCTCCGACGACTTCGAGCGTGGTGAACGCGGACGGGTATCGATCGAGACCTGAGTCGAGGCCGATGCCGATCGCCATGGTGACCACCCACGTCGCTGCGTGATAGCCGATATTGGCGGGGATCGTCGAACGAAAGCCGAGTGCCGCGCCGTTGGCGGCGAAGAACATGTTGCCGGGTCCGGGACTGTACGCGAGCGGGATGAGGAACGCGATGAGTGCGAGCGGCGAGAAGGCCATCATGCGACCTCACACTGCTCGGGGGTGTCGAGGAATGCGCTCGTCGGTGCAACAGCGCTGAAGCGATCGGCCAGCGCCGAGAGCGCAGCGTCGTGCATCGTTGCTGCGTCGACGACGTGACCGCTCAGCGCCGAACGCAGCGGTCGAGTCGCAGTGGCATCGGAGACGATGCTCGTTTCCCATCCGAGGTCGAGCGCCGCACGCGCAGTCGAGGAGACGCACATGTGGGTCATGAACCCGCAGATCACGAGCGGCCGTCCGAGCGCCTCGATCAGCTCGGTCAGGTTCGTTCGTGCGAAAGCGTTCGGCAGTGTCTTCTTCACGACCATTTCGTCGCCGTTCGGGGTCGTGGCGGGGAGGAATCGCCCTCCGTCGACTGGATCGAACGGTGAACCGGGCGATCCACCGTGTCCGACGTGGATGATGGGTACGACTCGCCGTCGCGCCTCCGCGAGAAGTTGCGCGATGTGCGCCGTCGCTGCGTCGATGTCGGGAATCGGCAGAACCCCTGACGGCGAGTAGGCGACTTGCGCATCGATCACGAGCAAGGCGGACTCCGCCAGGGGTGTGGGCACGGATCGGAGGCCGGCGAGGTCTCGAAGTGTCGGGTATCGATGAAGCATCATGACGTCCATCGTGATCGGCCCGTCCGTCGATGCCCAGTGGCGTAAACGACTAACATCGATGAAAATGCGCCAAGTCGTCCTCTGCGTGGTACCCGAGGGAGCGAGCCTCTTCGAACTCGCCACACCCGCCGGTGTGTGGGGTCCGAGTCGCAGCGCTGTCTCCGGGCTCGACATCGACTTCGTGCTGTGCGGGCTCGACCGATCGTCGTCGAACATCGAGAGCTGCCTCACGCTCACCGGCTTCGAACTCTTGGCCGACCACGTCGATCGCGCCGACATGATCGTTGTTCCGACCTGGCCGATCACGACCCGACCCGTCGCTCCCGAACTCACCGAACTGCTCACACACGCGCATGGTCGCGGCACGCGCCTGGTCGGTCTGTGTCTCGGCGCGTTCGCAGTCGCTGCGACCGGGCTGCTCGACGGGCGTTCCGCCACGACGCACTGGAGGCATCGAGAGCGCTTCGAAGCAGTCCACCCCGACGTGCGGTACGAACCGAACACGTTGTACGTCGACAACGGCGACATCGTGACCTCGGCCGGCAGCGCAGCGGCGCTCGACTGCTGCGTCCACCTTCTTCGCTCGGACCACGGCGCGGAGCTCGCAGCGGAAACCGCACGATCATTGGTCACCGCACCACATCGCGACGGCGCTCAATCCCAGTTCGCGTCAGCGCCTCCCCTCCGAACCGGTGAGGACCCGGTCTCGCAAGCGTTGGCCGAGGCAGCCGAGAACATCGCCGACATACACGGCGTCGACGGTCTGGCGCAGATCGCTCGTACCAGCCGACGATCGCTCGAGCGACATCTGCGCAGTCGGCTCGGGGTTTCACCGCACGAGTGGATCGACGAGCAACGAGTGATCACGGCATGTCGGCTGCTCGAATCATCCGACGACTCGATCGAAGCGATTGCGACGCAGGCCGGTTACGGGTCCGCCCAGTCGTTGCGGAGCGCGATGAGACGACGACGCTCGATGACCCCCACGTCGTACCGGCGCTCGTTCCGACCGCCACCAGACCACCCTCCGGTCCCGCACCGCTGAGCCGAGGCCGACACCCGGCCCGGCGACCGGAACCCGCTCACATCATCTCTGTGACACCCCGGTCGTACACTTGTTCGCATGAGGTCGAACACCGTCGAAGCGCAGGTGCGGGCGATCGCTGCCGCGCGTGACGACGGTTCGGCGACGCCCGACCAGATCCGTCAGGCGTTGCGAGATGTGTCGGGGGTGCGTGCCTGGCTGGCTTCGTCCGAGGCGGCACTGACCAAGGCCCTGTCCGCACAGGTCTCGTTCCCCGAGCGCGACGTGGCCGATTGCACCCGTGGCTCGCTGCACGATGCGATCAAGACGAAGGAGCGCTCCGACACGCTCGACAAGTCCCCCTCGCTGGCCGATGCGCTCGACCGGGCCGACATCACCGCCGGCCACGTCGACGAGGTGACCAAGACGATCACGTCGCTCGACGACGACGAGCAGCGGGCGGAGTTGATCGACCGGGTCGACAGCGGCCTGCTCGACGTGGCCGCGGCGGCCACTCTGGCCGAATGGCGGCGACGGCTCGCAATGGAGGCGAAGTCGATCCGGCGCGACGACGGCGTCGAGCGGCTCGAACGTCAGCGCCGTGCCACCCGGGTCCGCACGTGGACCGACGGCGAGGGCATGGTGTGCCTGTCCGGCCGGTTCGACCCGATCACGGGCCGGCGTCTCGTCGCCCGGCTCGACGCAACGACGCAAGCGCTGTTCGCCGAGGCCACGCCCGACACGTGTCCGACCGACCCGATCGAGAAGCAGCGTCACCTCCAGGGGCTCGCGCTGGCGCAGCTGGTCAGCGGCGAGGCACCGGCGGGCCGCTCCGGCCGGCCCGAGTACGTGGTGGTCATCGACCCGTCATCGCCGGATGGCGCCGGTGGGCCGGACGTCGACTTCGGGTTGCCGGTCGAGGTGCCGTATCGGGTCATGGCCGACATGGCCGCCGACGGCGACGTTCACGCCGTGGTCGTTCGCAACGGTGTCGTGCTCCACGCCCCCGGCGAACTCGACCTGGGTCAGACCACCCGGCTCGCGAATCCAGCCCAACGCCGAGCACTACGAGCGCTGTACCGCGGTTGTGCGATCCCCGGCTGCGGGGTGCGATACGACCGCTGCAAGCTCCATCACGTCACGTGGTGGCGCCATGGGGGCCGCACCGACATCGCCAATCTGCTCCCACTCTGCGCCCACCACCACACCAAGGTGCACGACGCCGGATGGAACCTCACGCTCGGCCCGAACCGAGAGCTGACGATCCGCTTCCCCGACGGCACCGTCCAGGCCACCGGCCCACCCACTCGCCGAGCCGCCTGACCGGCCGGCACCGCCCTGGAGCCGAAACTCACCGATGCCTACTTTCCCCACAGAGCAAACGTCTACTTGTAGACGTAGCTGTTTGCTACCCCGCTGCGTAGTATCCATCCATGGACACCTCGCCGTTCCGCTTCCAGGGCCCGCTGCCGCCCGAGACGGTGTACGGGCGCGACGATCTCGTGGCCGACCTGATCGAGCGAGTCACTGCGCGCCGGGCAACCGCGGTGCTCGGGCCGCGCCGATTCGGCAAGACCAGCGTGCTGCGCCGGGTCGGCGCCGACCTCGAAACCGCCGGTACCACGGTCGTCGACGTCGATCTGTACGAGGTGTCGTCGGCCGCCGACCTGGCCGTGCGGCTCGACCACGCCCTCGCCACGGTGCGCGGCCCGGCGATCGACCGGCTTCACCACTTCATCTCCGGTGGCGAGGTCAACCTCGGTGCCGTGAAGTTGATGTTCACCCGCCGGCCATCCGAGCAGCCCGACCCGGTCGCGGTGATCCACCACCTGCTCGACGGGCTCGTGGCAGCCGCCAAGCAGAACCCGATGCTCGTGGTGTTCGACGAGTTCGGTGGCATCGACCGCGTCGACGGTGCGGCCGGCCTCCTTCGCACCAAGCTGCAACACCACGTCGGCGACCTCGGGATCATCTTCGCCGGGTCGCAGATGTCGCTGATGCGGGCGATGTTCACCGATGTCGCCCGCCCGTTCTACGGGCAGGCCGAACTCGTCGACATCGGCCCGCTCACACCGCAGGCACTGCGCTCGATCGTGCTCGCCGGGTTCCGCTCGACCGACCGCGACCCCGGCGACCTCCCGATGCCGCTGATCGAGTTCACCGGCGGCCACCCGCAGCGAGCGATGCAGCTCGCCGACGCGGCG
>CAXAWD010000220.1:0-6449 GCA_963972325.1 uncultured Acidimicrobiaceae bacterium | reverse complement strand
AACTCGTCGTCCACTGGACGTACGGTCCCGCCGGCAGCGAACAGCGCTGGCTCCAGGCAGAGAGGCAGCCATCATGAACCGCACCGGCATCCCCGCGAACCGATCGTGGGCCAAGGTCGCCTATTCGAGGGCGGTCCGGCTCGGCAATCTGATCGAGGTCGCCGGCACGACCTCGAGCGGGCCCGGCGGCGAGATCCTCCACCCCGGCGACATGTACAAGCAGGCCAGCGAGATCTGCGGCATCATCGCCCGATCGATCGAGGAGCTCGGCGGCAGCATCGACGACGTGGTGCGGACCCGCGTGTTCGTCACCGACATCTCCCAGTGGGAGGCCGCCGGGCTGGCCCACCACGAAGCGTTCGGCCACATGGAACATCCGCCGGCCAGCGCGTTCTACGGCGTCAAGGAACTGCTGCACCCCGACCTGCTGATCGAGGTCGAAGCCACCGCCATCCTGGAGGATGACTCTTGAAACTCGCGTCCGTACTCACCCCCCTGTCGCACGAGAACCTGACGCTGGCGGCGCAGACCGGCGTCGAACAGATCGTGGTCAGGTACCCGGGCCCCGATCTCACCGAACTCGACTCGATCCAGGCCCGCATCGAGTCGTACGGTATGCACCTCGGCGTCGTCGAGGGCAGCCTCCCGATCGACAACATCAAGCTGGGTCGCGACGACGGCAGCGAGATGGCCGAGATGAAGGCGCTGATCCGCCACCTCGGGGAGATCGGCGTGCCGATGATCTGTTACAACTTCATGGCCGGCACCGACTGGATCCGCACGAGCATCGACGCCCCCGAACGAGGCGGAGCGAAGGTGACCGCCTTCGACCTCACCGAGTTGGAGAGCGCCCGGATCCCCGGCCACGAGCCGTTCAGGGAGTCGCTCGAACCGGGGGCACAGGGCGATCAGCTCTGGGAGAACCTCGAGGCGTTCCTGACCGAGATCCTGCCCGTCGCCGAGGACGCAGGCGTGATCATGGCGATGCACCCCGACGATCCGCCACTGCCGAAGCTGCTCGGCAACGACCGCGTGATGCACTGCGTCGAGGGTTTCGAACGTCTCGTGGGCCTGGTGCCGTCACCGTCCAACGCGATCGCGTTCTGTCAGGGCACGTTTTCCGAGATGGGCATCGACATCCCGGCTGCGATCCGACTCCTCGGCAAGCACATCGCATACGTCCACTTCCGCGACGTGCGCGGCACCGCCGAGTGCTTCACCGAGACATGGCAGGACACCGGCCAGACCGACATGGTCGAGGCGATGCGGGCCTATCGCGAGGTCGGCTTCGACGGCCCGATCCGGCCCGACCACGTGCCGCAGCTGATCGGCGAGGACGACGGCGAGCCCGGCTACACGATGCTCGGTCGCCTGTTCGCCTTCGGGTACACCCGCGGCCTGATGGACGCGACCGAGGACTGAGCCGCGACCGGCGCGCTCAGTTCTGCGGGCGAACGGCGATGACGTCGACCTCGAACTTCAGCGTCGACGGCAGACAGTTGGAGATCGTGGTGCGTGCCGGCAACGGATCGCTGAAGAACTCGTGGTAGAGCTCGTTGTATCGCGGGCCGTCGGCGGGGTCGTGCAAGTAGCTGGTCACGCGGACCACGTTGCGCATGGTGAGACCGGCGGACGCGAGCACACCCTCGACGTTGGCGAACGAACGACGCATCTCCTCTTCGAAGGTGCCGGAGATGATCGCACCGGTGTTGTCGACCGACGCCTGGCCCGAGACGAACACGAAGCCGTTGGCCTCGACGGCCGGAGGGAACGGCAGATGGCTCGAGATCTCCGACTCGATCGACGTCCACCCCCGGTCGGCATCATCGCCGGTCGCCTTGACGTCGGGGCCGGTCTGCTGGGATTCGTCGTTGGTTCCGTTGTTCACCGACCCGACCGTACCAGCATTCAGCCAGTGGATCGCCCGTTTCAATTCTGTGGTACTGTCGCCGGTGACGATGCGATCGATCGGCCGCCGATCGGGCAACGCCACCAATCGTCCGTTCGATCCATCATTGCGAGGACCCCATGTTCGACCTGATCATCCGCAACGCCATCGTGATCGACGGCACGGGGGCACCCGGCAGGCAGGGGGACATCGGCATCACCGACGGCCACATCACGGCAGTCGGCACGGTCGAGGGCGAGGCAGCACGCACGATCGATGCCGGCGGACGGGTCGCATGTCCGGGGTTCATCGACATCCACACCCACTCCGACCTCACCCTGGTGGCCGACGGCATCGGTGAGAGCAAGCTCAGACAGGGCGTCACGACCGAGGTCGTCGGCAACTGCTCCTTCGCTGCATTCCCGATCGAGCCGGAACGTCTCGACCTGCACGCCGATCACCTCGCTCGCGCCACCGCCCCGATCACCCCGTGGTGGACCGACTTCGACGGCTACGCCGAGGCGCTCCAGGAGCAGGGATTGGCGATCAACGTCGCCCCGCTCGCCGGTCACGGCACGTTGCGGGTCGCTGCCATGGGCGTCGACCAGCGGCCGGCGACCCCCGAGGAAATGCGCCGCATGGAGGAGGACCTCGACCACGCCCTCGAGCAGGGTGCGTTCGGCATGAGCACCGGGCTCACCCACGTGCCGAGCGCCTACGGCGACTTCGACGAGGTCGCAAATCTGGCCCGCGTGCTCGCCGCGCGCGGAGCGTTGTACGCCACGCACGCCCGTTCCGTACCGGAACCGAAGTTCGGCGCCGTCGAGGAGGCGATCGACATCGGACGACGGACCGGCGTCACCGTCGAGTTCAGCCACCTGGCGATCAACCACCCGGACAACTGGGGTCAGGGTGCCGAACTGCTCGAGCTGTTCGACCGCGCTCGCGACGAGGGCATCGACATCTTCTTCGACGTCTACCCGTACGACGCCTCGTCGTCGTCGCTGACGCAGTACCTGCCGCCGTGGCTCCAGGCCGGCGGCACCGAGGCGATGCGCGCCCGACTGGCCGACCCCGAACAGCGACAGCGAGCACTCGACGACATGACCGAGGGCTGGTTCGACGGCCACCCCTGGCTGTGGGACCGGTTCCTCATCAGCAGCAGTCCCGACGGGTACGGCATCGCCAAGACCATCGAGCAGCTCTCGGACGAGGAGGGCATCGAGCCGTACGAACTGACCTTGCAGCTCTGCGAGCGCTACGGCAACGAACTCCAGGTCGTGCTCTTCTACCGCAGCGAGGAAGACGTCGCGAAGTTCCTCGCCCACCCGTTGTCGGTGATCGGATCCGACGGCAACGCGATTCCGCTCCACCAACCGACGGCGTGCCCGCACCCCCGCAACTTCGGCACGTTCCCCCGAGTGCTCGGCGTCTACGCCCGCCAGAAGGGCGTGCTCGAACTGGCCGACGCGGTCAAGAAGATGACCGCCGAACCCGCACGACGACTCGGCATCACCGACCGCGGCACCGTGGCCGTCGGCGCGGTCGCCGACCTGGTGATCTTCGACCCCGACACCGTGATCGACAACTCGGAGTTCGGCCAGGAAGCCGGCCCGCCCGCGGGCATCGACGTCGTGATCGTGGGCGGCAGCGTCGTGCTGGACCACGGCACGATCGGCGACGAGCGCCCCGGCCGCGTGCTGCGCAAGACGCCCACCCCTGCCGCCTCGTAACCGGCACCCCTTCTCCATCCACCCGACACCTCCCATCTCGACTCACCCCAAAGGAATCCGATGCGCGTCGCCACCCTTGGCCTCCACCACGAATCGAACACCTTCGCTCCGGTCCCGGCCACCCTCGAGCGGTTTCTCGCCAACGGCCCGGTCGAGGGCGACGGGCTGCTCGCCCGCTATGCCGAGTCGCAGGCCACCCTGGCCGGTTTCATCGAGGCGGCGGCAGCCGACCCCGACGTGGAACTGGTGCCGCTCACACACTTCGACCTCAACCCGATGGGCACCATCACGTCGGAGGCGCTCGAGACCATCTCGGCACGATTGCTCGGCGACCTCACCGAGCACGGCCCGTGGGACGCCGTCCTGCTCGCACTGCACGGCGCCGCCGCGTCCGAGGTGCACCGCGACGCCGACGGAGAGGTGCTCACACGAGTACGCGCCTTGGTCGGGCCCGACGTCCCGATCGGTGTCACCTACGACATGCACGCGAACGTCTCGCCGCGCATGGTCGACGAGGCATCGGTCGTCAACATCTACCTGACCAACCCGCACCTCGATCCGCGCGTGCGGGCGCGCCAGTGCGCCGATCTGGTGTTCCGCACGGTGCGCGGCGAGATCGACCCCGTGATGGCGCTGGAGAAGCCCCCACTCTCGGTCAACATCCTCCGTCAGGGCACCAGCGACTCACCGATGAAGGAACTGGTCGCGTTGGCCCACGAGGCCGCCGAGCGTCCCGGCGTGCTGTCCGTCAGCATCGCGGAGGGGTTCCCGTACGCCGACGTCGAGGAGATGGGCATGGCCTTCCTCGCGGTGACCGACGGCGACCCGGAGCTGGCGGCGGACATCGCGCACGAACTCGCACGCGCCGCCTGGGACGTCCGCACCGAACTCGAAGGCGACGGGATGGACGTCGACGACGCGCTCCTCCACGCCGCCGCCGCGACGGAGCACCCGGTCGTGCTGCTCGACGTCGGCGACAACGTGGGAGGCGGCAGTCCGGCCGACTCGACCCACGTGCTGGCTGCCGCCCAGCGACTCGGCATCGGTGGCGTTTTCCACTCGCTGTGCGATCCGGCCGCGGTGGCCGCGTGTGCCGAGGCCGGTGTCGGCGCCACCGTCGAGATGGAGGTCGGCGCGAAGACCGACGACCTGCACGGGAGCCCGGTGACGATCCGCGGTGTCGTCCAGCACCTCGACGACGGCAAGTTCGAAGACAACGGCCCGACGCACGGCGGGTTCCGGTTCTACGACGCCGGCCCGCGAGCGCTCGTCCACACCGAGGACGATCACATGGTGCTCTTGACGTCGCTCCCCCGCGGCAACACCAGCCGCGAGGAACTCGTCAGCGCCGGACTCGACCCGCTCACGCAACCGATCATCGTCGCCAAGGGCGTGCCCTCGCCGCGCGGCACGTACGAGCCGATCGCGGCGGAGATGATCCGGCTCAACACGGGCGGCTGCACGAGCGCCGACGTCAGCGCACTCGAGTACCGCTACCGCCTGCGCCCGATGTTTCCGTACGAGCGCGACGCCCAGTACGAGTGACCGCCCTGCCCGCCCGTCACCGACGGGCGGGCCACGGGCCGGTCAGAACAGCGTGTCGGCGATCTCGACGACCCGGTAGTCGTCGTCGACGATCGGGATCGAGCGCCACTTGTCGAACGTGGTGCAGGGGTGCGAGATCCCGAACGCCACCAGGTCACCGATGGCGAGCGGGTCGGACGGATCGACGTCGAGGAACGCATGCTGGTCGTGGATCTCCACGACCCGGTTACCGGACCCGGGCTCGATCTCGGTCGAGCCGCGGCGCCTGATCTTCTTGAGGTTCGGCAGCAGGCCGTCGGTCGACGCGTCACGCTTGCCGATCCCGACCAGCGCCCGCGTGGGCTCGGGCCGCGAGAGCACGACGCCCCAGACCTCGATCGCCGGGAGCAGATGCTCGTCGTGGCCGGTTCGAGGGGTCTCCCCCATCGGCGAGGCCTGGTGGAGACCACCGTCGTCGTGACTGATGTAGCAACCGCTGCGAATGACGACCCGCGTCGGTGCGTCGATGTCGACGGCGGTGAAGTGCTCGACCACCTGGTCGAAGAACGCGCTGCCTCCGGCGGTGACGATCACCTCGGGTGTCGGCTCGAACCATCCCCGCTCGGCGACCGCGCGTGTCAGTTGCACGATCTGGTCGAGGAACTCGTCGACGCGCTCGGCGGCCGTGCGGCCGTCCTTCGGGCCGAGAATGCCCTCGAATCCGGACGTGCCGGTCAGCGCCAGGTGGGACGCTTCCGCGGCGGCTTCGGCGACGGCCAGCCCATCGTCGATCGTCCGCACGCCGGTGCGGCCTCCCGCGATGCCCATTTCGAGCAGCACCGGCAGTCGGCTGGACGCTCCGGAGTCGGCAACCGCCGCGTCGAGCAGCGCAACCCCTTCGACCGAGTCGACATAGCAGTAGGCCTCGAAACCCTCGTCGAGAGCGTTCGCCAGCCAGGCGACCTCACCGGGGACCACGACCTGGTTGGCGATCAGCACCCGGTTCACACCGGCATCCCGCATGGTCTTCGCCTGCCAGGTGGTGGCAGCCGTCATCGCCCACGCACCGTCGCGGAGCTGGCGCCGGAACAGCGCCGGCGCCATCGTCGTCTTGCCGTGCGGGGCGATCGACACGCCGTTGCGCTCGCAGAAGCCCTTCATCGCGTTGCTGTTGTGATCGAGCGCCGAGTCGAACATCACGGCGACCGGGTAGGGCACATCGGCGTCGAAGATCGACCAGCCGGTCGCGTCGGCAGAGCCGAACGGGAAACCCTTCGGGTGTGCTCCCCGCGTCGCTTCCGTGT
>CAXAWD010000219.1:0-6451 GCA_963972325.1 uncultured Acidimicrobiaceae bacterium | reverse complement strand
CAACTCCCTCGCCGGCACCACGTTCCAGGCGTCGCAACAAGACGGTGCGCCGTTCTACGACGCGCTCGCCGTCAAGCGTCTCGGCTACGACGCACTGGCCGTCGGCAACCACGAGTTCGACTTCGGCCCGGCATCGTTCGCCAGGTTCGTCGACGAGGTCGGAAAGCGCGTCGACTTCGTGTCGGCCAACCTCGACTACTCCGGCGAGCCCGAGTTGGCGGGCCTCGTCGGCAGCCGGCTCGTGAGCAGCACCGTCATTCGGGAACGCGGCGAGAAGATCGGCGTCGTCGGTCTCACGACCCCGTCGCTGCCGACGATCTCGTCGCCGGGCGGCGTCGAGGTCCTCACCGACCTCGCCGGTATCGCCCAAGCCGAGATCGATGCGCTGACGGCCAAGGGCATCGACAAGATCATCCTGGTCTCACATCTCCAGGGGCTCGACAGCGAAATGGCACTCGTCGGCGAGCTGACCGATGTCGACGTCGTGATCGGCGGCGGCGGCGACGAGATCCTCGCCGAGCCGGGCGACGTGCTCTTCCCCGGCGACGAGGACGACATCTACGGGAGCTATCCCCAGATCGCCGTCGATGGTGATGGCGACGAGGTCCCGGTCGTGACCACACCGGGCAACTACCGCTACGTCGGCGCCCTGCAGATCAGCTTCGACCGCCACGGCGAGGTGAAGTCGATCGACGATGGCGATTCGGGCATCAAGCTCGTCGCCGGCAGCGGCCCCGGTGGCGTCCGCGCCGACAAGTGGCAGCTGCGCAAGGTCGAAGCGCCCGTCGCCGCGTTCGTCGAAGACCTCGCCAACCAGACCATCGGCACCTCCGAGGTCGTGCTCGACTGTGAGCGGAGCGAGGTCCGAGGCACCGAGAGCAACTGCGCCAACCTGCTCGCCGACGCCCATCTGGCCACCGGTCAGGCGTTGGCGGCCGACTTCGGAGTCGACTCCCCGCAGCTGTCCATCATGAACGGCGGCGGCATCCGCGGTGAGATCGACCAGCCGGAGGGTCCCGTCTCCGTGGCCGACACGTTCCGGCTCCAGCCGTTCGGCAACTTCATCGCCGTCGCCGAGGACGTCCCCGCCGAGACCGTGCGACAGATCATCGAGGAGGGCGCCATCCTGTTGCCCGCCTCGGGAGACGGTGGCTTCGCTCACGTCGGCGGTGCGTCGGTCGTGATCGACCCCAGTTTCCCCGCCCGAGACGCCGACCAGAGCACCGGTGTGCAGACCGCACCGGGGGAGCGGGTCCGAGAACTCGTGCTCGACGACGGCACCGTGCTGGTGACCGGCGGTGTCACCCAAGCCGTCACCGTCGACATCGTCGGGCTCAACTTCTCGCTCGGCGGAGGCGACGCGTATCCGGCGGTGCCGTTCACCAACCTCGGCATCTCCGACCAGCAGTCGCTGCAGAACTACATCGAGGGCAACCTCGGCGGCACGATCACCGCCGCCGACTACCCCCGAGGCGGCGAGGGACGCATCACCATCCTCTGACCACGGCGCACCGCTCGTCCCACCGTCGGCCTCCAGCAGGTCGCCGACGGTGGGTCGGGTGCAGGTCCGCTGTGAAGTTTCAGCCGCTGACAGCCGAAAATTTCAGTGCTGACAGGGGTCTTCCATGTGATGGGAACCTGGGAAGGACCGTCGACCCAGAGGCGCTCGTATGTGCCGTACCGATCGCCGGCCACCGCTTGGCGAGGCGGTCGATATGCGTCCGGGCGAGGCCGGCTTGGTCATCTGTTGCGGGAGGTGAGTTTCTTCATCGGGAAGCGCGATTGCAGTCGTTGCAGGCCGGGAAGGTTCATCAGTTGGTCGGTGACGAAGGTCTCGTATTCGGCGACGTCTTTCACTGCGACGATGATGTGGTAGTCGGGAGCGCCGAACATGCGTCGGGCGTCGACGACTCGGTCGACCTTCACGATGGCGGATTCGAACGTGTCGACGATTGTTCTCGACTGTCCGACGAGTTCGATGTCGACGAACACTTCGAAGGACTGATCGACGGCCGCGGGGTCGATCAGGGCGTGGTAGCCGCGGATGACGCCGGCTTGCTCCAGGCGTTGCACTCGCCGCAGGCAGGGTGATGGGGTGAGCCCGACTCGGTCTGCGAGTTCGGTGTTAGCGATGCGTGCATTCGTCTGCAGTTCTTTGATGATTGCTCGATCGATCTCATCCACGACCGTATGTTGCTCCTTGATCTGCCATGTGCGCAATGTTCGCAATCAGCTGCTGCGAGGATTCACGTACCGTTGCCTCATGCCCGAAACGACCGACGCCGCTGGTCCGAGATGACGTCGGGCGTCGTCTCGAACCTCGCCCCGGCCGCAGCGACACCCGAGCCAGAACCCGCCCGTGCGTCGAGTTCTGTCGCGCTCGTCCTGGCAGGCGGCGCACTCCTCGGCAGTGCCGGGCTCGCCGCTGCCTATCTGCCCGCAGCAGCGACACCGCTCGCAGTGGGAGGACTCCGACTCGGCATCGGCGCGATCGCGTTGATGATCGCTGTTCCCTGGCTCGGAGGGTCGCGACGCCACACGATCCGGCTCGGGCGCCGCCCAACGATCTGGATCATGGCCCTCGGCGCCGCCGGGTTCCAGCCGCTGTTCTTCATCGCCGTCGACCGCGCCGGCGTCGCGATCGCGACCCTCGTCGCGATCGGCGGCGTGCCCGTGTTCGCCGGGCTGATCGCGTGGGTGGCGCTGGCGCGTCGACCGAGCCGCCGCTGGGCACTCGCCACCACCATCGCCGTCACCGGACTCATCCTGCGCTCCTGGGGACAGCTCAGCGTCGGCGACGGCCTCGGCGCGATGCTCGCCCTCCTCGCCGCGATGTTCGTCGCCTGTTACGTCGTGGCCGCCAAGACCGAACTCGACCGCGGCACCCCCGCCGTCGAACTCCCAGCGGCCGCCTACACCATCGGCACCGTCCTGCTCGCCCCGCTCGTGCTGACTCAACCACTCAGCTGGACGCTCGAACCTCGCGGCGCCGCCCTCGTCCTCTACCTCGGCGTCATGACGATGGGCATCGGGAACCTCTGCAGCGTCCAAGGCATGCAACACCTCGAACCCGGCCCCGCCGCGACCCTGCTCCTCAGCGAACCGCTGATCGCAACGCTGCTCGGCGTCGTCATCCTCCACGAAGCCTTGCCCACCAGCGGAGCGATCGGGATCGCTCTCGTCCTCGTCGGTCTCGCCCTCCAAGCACAATCAACCCGGCTCAGCCGAGCCATCGCCACCACCCCACTCTGAACCACCACCCGCCGATCACCCCAGCAAGAGACCCGATCAGAACATCAACCGGCGAACGTCGCCGAACCCGTCCGGAAACCGGCCTCTTGTCATGATTGACGTGATTCGGAGGCCAGGCCAGTCTTCGGGTCGGGGTCTCGGATGGTTCGCCCGTTAACCGGCTGCCCACCTCGGAACGGTGAGGTGTGGCTCACTATTTGGCTTGCGACCGAGGTCTCGGACGAGGCTGTGGCTGAAGAGAGGTTTGATCGCTGAAAGAGGCATTGCCCTTCCTCGTCTGCTCACCACCGGCAACGAGAAAGGACACGATGCAATGACCGAACAACAGGTGATCATCGGGATGGATCCGCACAAGTCGTCGAACACGATCGCGGTTCTCACTCGAGACGAAACGATGCTGACGAGGCGACGCTTCGTGAACTCCGACGACGGGTTCGTCGAGATGCTCCAAGCGGTCGCCGACTATCCGGATCGGGTGTGGGCGGTTGAGGGAGCGAACGGGATGGGCCGCTCGGTCGCGCAGCGTCTCGTCGCCTTCAACGAGACCGTGGTCGACGTCCCGGCGAAGCTGGCGACGCGCGTGCGGGTGTATTCGACCGGGCACGGCACCAAGACCGACGCTGCGGACGCGGTCGCGATCGCTCGTGCTGCGATTCACTCCCCGCACCTGCGGCATGTGTTGGCCGATGACGCGACCGTGGCGATCAAGTTGTTGTCGGATCGACGCAAGGAACTCGTGGGTCTGCGCACACAGGCAATGTGCCGGCTGCACCGTTTGCTGCGTGAACTGATCCCGGGCGGCGCCCCGACTGCGATCAGCGCTGAGACTGCGTTTGGCCTGCTCAACGACCTCAAACCCGATGACCCGGCGAACGAGATGCGCCTCGAGATCGCGATCGATCACATCGAGGACGTGATGCGCTTGGACCGCAAGATCGACGACTACACCCGTCGCATCGTCACCGAGGTCAAAGCATCGAACACGACCCTGACGCGCATCTACGGGGTCGGGCCACTGAACGCTGCGCTCATCTTGGGTGAGGTCGGCGACGTGTCCAGATTCCCGTCGCGGGATCACTTCGCCAGCTACACCGGCACCGCCCCGATCGCGGCATCGTCAGGCGATCACCATCGGCACCGGTTGAATCGTGCCGGCAACCGGACCCTGAACCACGCGATGCACATCGCCGCGATCGTGCAGATCCGATTCGACACACCCGGCCGCAGCTACTACCTCCGCAAAGTCACCGAGGGAAAGTCGAAGAAGGAAGCGATCCGCTGCGTCAAACGACGCATCTCCGACGCCGTGTGGCGCCAGCTCCAGATCGACCGATCCGACGACCAAACCCAAGACGACACCTGGCCCCGTCGGGCCTCCACGCGCGGTGGCCTGCCGCACTACCGATCACCCGACACGCCACGCGCAAACGGCCGGCCGATGCAGCCCAAACCCGTCACGGTCTAACCTCGACGACGGGTTCGGGGTGTGGCCTCACCGAAGCATCAGCACCGGGTGAAAGCTGATCACGCGGCAGGCCTCACGGCCCAACAGACGTCCCTCTCTGCCCACCCCGAACCCACCGGGCTTGACAGAGAGGAGCCATTACGAGCGTCCAGCCGCGCCGGTACGCCGCCTGTCAGCGGATGCAATTTCCGCTGACAGAGGGTGAAATTTGTGCTGACAGTACCTGCAACATTCTCGGCCTGTCAGCGTGAACGTTCGACAGCCCTGCCGCTAGGAGTCGGAGAACCAGATTCGGTCGACATCGACGGTGCGCCCTTCGAGGGTGATGGGATCGAACCGCAACCGCACGATCGTGCCGTTCCAGTCGGGCATCGACGAGAGGTCGAGCACATAATCATGGAACTCGCCGTCGTCGTTCAGGTCGAAGATGAGTAGCTTGCGCCCGTCGTACTCGGTGTCGTCATCGGTCAGGAAGAAGAACTCGGCCGCGGCGTCACCGGGGCCCGGCTCGGCCCGCATCCGGATCCGCACGGTGGAGAACTCGGCGGGCACGGTCAACGCCGGTGACAGGAACGTCGGGTCGTTGCCCGCGGAACGGAACGTCAGGTTGCCGTCGGCGACGACGACGTCGGTCACGTCGAACTCGGGAATCCAACCCTCGAGGTCGCCAGCGGTGTCGAACTTCCAGTCGGGAGCGGTGATCTCGACGTCCTGCACCTCGATCGGGAAACGGAGCAGGTCACGGTCGAGGCTGTTGCCCCCGAAGTTGAACCGCGACACGTAGAGGTACATCTGGCCGTCGCTCGTCGAGAAGTTGAGCGAGGAACTGTCGGGGTCGATGATCGCCGGGTACGCATGCACGGTGTCGTTGTCGGGATCGTCGACCGACGGGTTGATCGGCAGATCGATGATGAGCCGGCGAGCCGACCAGGTGATGAGATCGGGCGACGTCGAGTAGTAGAAGCCCCAGTCGGTGCCGCCGGCACCCGGCGAGTCGGAGGCGCCGACCATCACGTACGACCCGAGTGCCTCGTCGAACACGATGCTCTCGTTGATGCCTCCGCCGAGCTGCGGCAACGCGAGCGGCGCACACGTGTCGGCGTCGGGGTCGACCGCGTCGACGTACGGGTTCTTCCACACGCCGGCGAACTCGCTGCCGTCCCAGTACCGCCACGACGACGGGTCGGCGAGGTCGTCCGTACGCATCGCACACACCCACTGCTGCTCGTCGGGCTGATCGCTGACGTTGCCGAACAGATAGAAGAACCCATCGGGCCCCTCGATGATGTTCGACGGCTGCCGGATCCCGGACGGCACGCTGTCGTCGACGTACTGGTACGGCAGGGTGGCGACCAGGTGGTTCGGTGGCGGCAGGATGTCGTCGAACGAATCGCCGCCGTCGGTCGACACGGCCATCGTGAACGACGTGTCGAGACACGGCAACCGCTGACCCGACGGGCACTGGCCGGGCCGGGCGCCCGTGTGGGTGTCGCCCCGGTACTCGTTGTGCACGACCGCGTAGATCGTCTCGCCGTCGAACGTGTACGGCGCGCCCATCCACTCCGAGTCGTTGAACTGGGACGGGTCGGAATCGAAGTCCGACGACATCAGGACGCGGCTGCAATCGCTGGCCACCGCGTCGAGCGTGGGGCCGACCATGCGGTACGTGTTCCAGTGGCCGATCGTGAGCTGCACGGTGCCGTCGGCGTCACGGAACGCCCGGGCGGCGATGTC
>CAXAWD010000218.1:0-6477 GCA_963972325.1 uncultured Acidimicrobiaceae bacterium | reverse complement strand
TCACCGCTGGTCACGGTGGTCGGCAGCTGCGTCTCGGCCCCGGCGACCACCGCGTTGATCTCGGCGTCGAGCGTCATCGCGTCGACGCCCGTGGCGTCGACGAGCAGGTTCCTCAGACGGATCGGATCGTCGCTGACCTTGCGACCGAAATCGCCCACGATCTGCGACAACGCGCTCTCGACCGACGCCTGTCGTTCCTGTTCGTTCATGACCTTCCGCCTTTTCGTTTTTCGGCCGTACCGTACATCGTCGCCGCGATCACGCAAGTCCGGCGACGACGTAACCGTCGCATGCGGACGGTGCTGCGCCCGTGTAACCGGTGACGAATGCGGCGACGCGCTGATCGGAGGTTCCGTGGTGATCGGCAGCGTCGAATGCGCTGTCGCCGACCAGCCACGCGGCGGTCATTCCCTCCTCGACATCGCCGGGATCGAGGATGCCGATCTGCTCCGCGGCGGCCGTCCAGACACCGGCGAGGCAGTCGGCGTGCTGCTCGATCGTGGGGGTATCGAGCGTCCCGAACAGACCGAGTTCGTCCTGGATGCGGTGACCGAACTCGTGAGAGATCACCATCGCGACAGCGAAGTCACCGATCATGCCGCCGGCCCGCTGACCGTCGGGGCCGACCATCGCTCCGGTCCAGATGTCGTAGGCAGCCTGCTGCGATACGACGATGTACTCCGACGTCGGGCAGTAGAACAGCGACTGGTCGCCGATCGGCGCCGGTCGGCCGCTGCCGTCGGTACAGGCCGACGTGCCCGTCTCGCCCGGGGCGGGGAACCAGAAGTTGACCCATGGCTCGGACAGCCCGTTCTGGGCGAACACGCCCGACCAGTACTGGTCGAGTTCGACGAGCACGTAGTACATGAAGTCCTCCATGGAGAACCACTGCGTGGCCCCGGTCGCGTCGACCGGGCGGGCGCTCGACCACTCGTCGCGAAGGCGGAGCATGGGCGTCGCCCCGGTCCCGACGCCGTCGACGCCGTCGCTGTGACGCCGACGACCGAGTCCGTCGACGCTGGTGTCCATCTCCGTCGGGCCGACGACCCGCTCGGCCGGAGCGCTCGACGTCGATTCGCCGGCGGTGACCGTGCCGGTCGGGTGGGCATCGTTGCCGAGATCGCAGGCCGACAGCAGCGACGCCAAGGCGACGCACGCAGCGATGGTGGTCCGGCGGACGTGGTGGCGGTGGGAGTGGCGGTGCTGGTTCATGTCGGTGGCTCCTGGTTCGGTGGGTGCTGACCCGGTTGGATGCTCCGATCGAACCGTTCGCCGATGACGGCGCGCTGAAGAACCGTTGAAGGCCGGGCGGCGCACGCGTACGCTCCGCCGGGTGACGCTGCGTGTGAGGATCCTCGGTCCGATTGCCGTCGAGGTCGCCGGCTCTCCCGTGTCGATCGGTGGAGAACGCCCCCGCGCGGTGCTCGCGCGGCTCGCTGCGAACGCCCCGAGTCCGGTGCGAGCCGAACAGCTGATCGACGCGGTGTGGGGCGATGATGCACCGGCCAAGGCGCTCAACACGCTGCAGGTACACGTGTCGAACCTGCGGCGGGCGCTCGCACACGATGTCGCGGGCGACCAGGTGCTGCGGACGGAGTCGAACGGGTACTCGCTCGCCGTCGCACCGGCCGAGCTCGATCTGCTCGAGTTCGACCAACTCGTCGATCGGGCACGAGCTGCCGGCGCGGCCGGGAACCACGCGGATTCCGCTTCGTCCCTGCGCGAGGCGCTCGACATCCCGACCGGTCAACCGCTCGCCGACCTCCTCGACAACGAGTGGGCGATCGACGAGTCACGCATTCTGGCCGAGCGCATCGAGAGCGTCTGGCGCGAATGGGCGGCGGCGGAGCTCGCTGCGGGCCACCACGCGACGTTGCTGCCGGCGCTGGAGACCCGCCGTCGGGCGGCACCGCTCGACGAGGGCATCGCCGCGATGGTCGTCCTCGCGCTCTACCGCTCCGGCCGCCAGACCGACGCCTTGCGCGTGCTGGCCGACGTCCGCCGCTCGCTCGCCGACGAGATCGGCGTCGACCCGGGGCCCGGCCTCGCTCAACTGGAACAGCAGATCCTGGCCCACGACCCGCGCCTGCTGGTCGGTCGCGACGCTGCGGTCGGCGGTTCAGCCCAAGCCACACGCGTCGCATCCGACACCGAGTTCGCGGTGATCGAGATCGCCGGTCGGCGCCATCGACTGACCGCCGACCTGACCACGATCGGCCGCGACAGCGAGCAGCACATCGTGATCGACGACGCGGATGTCAGCCGTGAGCACGCCGTGATCGAACGGCGGCCCGACGGCTTCCGACTGTCCGATCGGAACTCGACCAACGGCACGTGGGTCGACGGCGTGCGGATCGACTCGACCGACCTCGACGACGGTGCCGAGATCTGGCTGGGGTCGACGGTGGCGGTGTTCCAACGGTCGATCACGCCCCGCCATTGACCACCGGTAACAGCTCGGTAGCAGCAGCCGATCTTCTCTCGCACGCCTTCCTTCCCGCCGGTAACGTCGGCCGCAACAGTGCGGGAGGCAGCATGAGCGGGACACGCTTGACCATTACGATCGACGAGAAGACCTGGACGTTCGAACCTTCGAACGCCCCGATTCGCATCGGACGTGATGCCGCTTCGGAGGTCGCGATCGAGCGTGAAGGCATCTCGCGACACCACGCTCAGGTCGAGTACGCGAACGACACGTGGTCGTTCCGCGACATGAACAGCACCCAGGGTTCGTTCGTCGACGGCGAGCGGGTGACCACCACCGATGTCGGGGCCGCCAAGCAGATCACGCTGGCCCGCGGCCAACACGCGGTCCGACTGGGACTGACCACCGACGCGATCGTCGACGACCTCGACCGCACCGTCGCCGCGTCGCCCGACGCAACGGCCGTGGTCAGCGAAGCAGCACGCCCCGGTGGGGTGCTCGCTCCGGGCGCCGCGGCCGGCGCCACGCAGGTGACCGGCGAGACGATCGTCGTCGAGGCCGGGGGGACCTCGTACACGTTCGCTCCGGGCCGCAAGTACGTGATCGGCCGCGACGCCGGGGTCGACGTACCCAGCCAGAACCCCAACGTGTCCCGTCGTCACGCCGTGCTCGAGTTCCGCAACGGGTGGCAGCTCGACGACCTCGACAGCTCCGGTGGCACGTTCCTCGACGGACGCAAGACGAAGACCACGCCGGTCGCCGGCACCATGGCGTTCATGCTCGGCGATGCCGACGCCGGCGAGCGGGTGGTCGTCAAGGCGAGTGGCACGCGTCAGGTCACCGCCGCGCAGAAGTTCAGCCGACTCGGCAGCGGCGGCAAGGTCGGCCTGCTCGCCGGGGCGCTGGCGGTCGCCGCGATCGGCATCGGCCTCGTGGCCTGGCTCGCCACCCGCGGCGACGACAAGCCCGACTTCGACGAACTCACGAGAGGCGTCGTGAGCATCAGCGTGAGCGACAACGCGACCGGGGGTGCCACCGGCACCGGCACGATCGTCGACAAGGAACTGGGGCTGGTGCTCACCAACGCCCACGTCGCCGGGTGGGGTGAGGGCGAGGGCCTGGCGCTCAACTACGGCTACAACGAGATGTGGTTCCAGGACCTCGACGACATCGTCATCTCCGTCTCGGACGGCCTCGACCGGAGCGCCGAGCCCAAGTACCGTGCAGAGCTCGTCGCGGTCGACGGCTACCTCGATCTCGCCGTCCTCAAGCTCACCGAGACGCTGAGCGGCAAGTTCGTCGAGCCCGAGGACCTGGCCGGCCTCACCGAGATCGAGACCGGCTCCGCTCGCGACCTGTCCACCGGCGACGACATCTTCGTGATGGGCTTCCCCGGCGTCGCCGGCAACAGCGCCGTCACGCTGACCGAAGGTTCACTCAGCGGGTTCGTCGCCGACGAACGGGTCGGCGACAACCGGGCGTGGGTTCAGATGGACGCCAATATCCGGGGTGGTAACTCCGGCGGCCTGATGGCCGATGAAACCGGCCGGCTCATCGCCGTGCCCAGCCAGTCGACGGGTCTCAACGTGCTGCGCGACGGCGAGTCAGCGGTCGCTCAGTCACGTTCGGTCGACTATGCGCTGCCGATGATCGAAGCAGCTCGCAACGACGAGACCTACGTGAGCCCGTACATCACCCCGCTCGACGGCACCGAAGACGTCATCGACGTCTTCTACGGCAACCCGGTCGAGATGGAAGAAGGGATCGAGTACGCCTGTAGCGACGAGTTCGTCGGCAATCCCGGCACCGGCTGGACCTTCATGGCGGTGCAAGGCGACTACATCAACTTCGTCCCCGACAAGCACCAAGACCTGATGGTGCAGGTGATCCGCCAGACGATCCCGACCGACGTCCAGCAGGCCTACGCCGACGCCGGTCTCGAGATCGCCGGCGATCCGAACCAGCCGCAGCTGGTCGGCATCACCTATACCAACTGGGAAGAGCGCGTGCCGCGCGCCGACGACTGCTTCACGGCCACGTTCCAACTGCAGGAACCGTTGCTCCAGCTCGTCGACTACCAGATCAACGTGCACGTCGGCGGCAACATGAAGATCCTCTTCTCGGAGACCTTCACGCCGACCGAACCGGCGAACTGACGGCTGCGACCGCCAGGGGTCAGCCGCCGGTGGCCGCCACCCCGCACGCCCGCAGCACGCCGATCGTCTCGGCCAGGGGGAGGCCGATCACGTTCGACGGGCTGCCGTCGATGCGCTGCACCAGGGCGCCGCCGGCACCCTGCATCCCATAGGCACCCGCCTTGTCGCGGTGCTCGCCCATCGACAGGTACCACTCGATGTCGGCGTCGGTCAGCGACGCGAACGTGACCACGGTGGTGACGGTGGCGGCGTGCTCACCGTCGGGCGACCAGCCGAACACTGCGGTGTGCACCCGGTGGCTCCGCCCCGACAACCGGCCCAGCATGTAACGGGCATCGTCGTCGTCGAGCGGCTTGGCGAGGATCTCACCATCGAGGTCGACCGTCGTGTCGGCGGCCAGCACGGCGGCGTGCTCGAGGTCGGGCCCGTGCATACGCGACACGACAGCTCTCGCTTTGAGGGCGGCGATCCGTTCGACGTACTCGCGGGCCGGCTCGGCCGGGAGCTCGGTCTCGTCGGCGTCGGCCGGCAGGACGTCGAACGTCAGCCCGATCGAGGTGAGGAGTTGACGCCGGCGCGGCGAGGCAGAAGCGAGGACGAGGCGACGGTTCGGCGTCACCGAGCCGCTTGGATCGCGGCCCAGACACGCTGTGAGGTGCAGGGCATGTCGATGTGCTTCACGCCGAGATGCGAGACCGCGTCGATGACCGCGTTCTGGATGGCGGGGGTGGAGCCGATCGTGCCCGACTCGCCGATGCCCTTGGCGCCGAGCGGGTTGCGCGGGCTGTCGGTCTCGGTGTTCGAGGTCTCGAAGCTGCACAGTTCGGCAGCGGACGGGATCGCGTAGTCCATCAGGTTCGACGTGATCGGGTTGCCGTCCTCGTCGTACAGCACCTCTTCGTAGAGCGCCTGGGCAGCGCCCTGGGCGATACCGCCGTGCTGCTGACCGCGGACGAGCATCGGGTTGAGGATGCGGCCGCAGTCGTCGACCGCGATGTGGCGGAGCATCTCGACGTGGCCGGTCTCGGTGTCGACCTCGACGACCGACACGTGGGCACCGAAGGGGAACGTCGAGTTCTCGCCGTCGAAGTCGAGTTCGTGCTTGAGCGCCTCGGGGTCGAGACCCGCGGGCAGCTTCGAGGCATCCTTGGAGGCCGCCGCCAGATCGACCCACGACACACTCTTGGCCGGCACACCGGCGACCTGGAGGCCGCCGTCGCCGGTCTCGATGTCGTCGGGCGACGCCTCGAGCATGTGGGCGGCGATCTGCTTGGCCCGCTCGAGCACACCCTCCGAGGCGAGGTGGATCGCGCTGCCGGCGGTCTGGAGCGAGCGGGAGCCCAACGTGCCGGAGCCGCGCGGCACCGTTGCGGTGTCGGAGTTCGCCAGCGTGATCTTGTCCATCGGGATGCCGAGCACGTTGCTCGCCAGCATCGCGAACGACGTGTGGTGGCCCTGGCCGTGCACGCTCGTACCGGCGAAGACCGTGGCCGAACCGTCGTCGTTGATCTCACAGGCGCCGTACTCGACGTGGAGCCCGACCGGAGCGGTGACCTCGACGTACGCCGACACACCGATGCCGATCTGCTTGGCGTCGCCGGAGGCGCGACGGGCGGCCTGCTGCTCACGGAGATCGGCGTAGCCCGACGCCTCGAGCACGGCGTCGAGCGCCTTCTCGTACTCACCGGAGTCGTAGGCGCCGCCGGTGATGGTGACGCGCGGGAACGTGTCGGGCTGCATGAAGTTGATCCGACGGATCTCGGCCGGGTCCATGCCGATCTCGGCCGCTGCGGCGTCGATCACACGCTCGATGAGCTGCGTGGCCTCCGGGCGACCGGCGCCGCGGTACGCGCCGACCGTGGTGTTGTTGGTGAGGACCGTCTTGGCGTCGAAGCG
>CAXAWD010000217.1:0-6479 GCA_963972325.1 uncultured Acidimicrobiaceae bacterium | reverse complement strand
CTCCATCCCGACGAACAACTTCTTGTACGTGTTCCGCGACGCCAGTAGCTCGTCGGGCGACGGTCGGAGCGGGGTGGATGGCACGGTCACGACCACCCGACCGAGTTCGCCGTCGCCCGTCGGTTCGGCCGCGGTGAGCGGCTGCACCGACGGTTGGTCCGCCTGCTGCGCGTGCCGGTCGAGGGTGTTGTACGTGTCGACGAACGCCGCCGCGTCGGCGGTGTGGAACGTGAGCTCGCCTTCCAGGTCGCCTCCGGTCAGGTCGAGGGCCGCGGTCATCACGCTCGCGCTTCGCAGCGTGCGGTCGGGTTCGACGTCGTCGTCGAACAGCGCCGGCATGCCGTAGACCACATCGACGTGGGCGCCGGTCAACGCGTCGAGGAACGGGACGATCGCACCCGCGTCGGCCGGGCTCGCCCCGTCGACGACGTCGAGCACCGACTCGACGACGGCTCGCTCACCGACGACCAGCACACCGCCGGGGAGGAGCGTGAGATGGTTCCCGTTCGCGTCGACGTACAGGGGCTGCGACGACGGTCCGTACGTGCCGTCCTGCGTCGTCGCCGGGTCCGTCGCCGTTTCCAGGACGTCGTCGATCGAGGCGCCCGGCACGTGGGCCAGGACGAACGGTCCGTCCGCGGGGTCGGTCGCGTGCACGACCAGCGCGCTGGCCGCGACAGCCGCCACGTCGACGGCTCCGGCGAGGGTGCCGATGGGGCCGATGAACTCGGTCAGCATCGGGTCGATGCCCTCACCGTCCAGGCTGGTGTCGAGGTCGACCGACGACCCGCCGGAGATCGCCGCGAGGTCGACCGCGACGACGCCGCGGGTGTCGCCCGGCAACAACCCCGCCAACGCGGCGACCGCCTCGGCATGGGTCGCGTCGGCGCTCACGATCGGCGTGCCCGCGGGCGCGGTGGTTGCGTCGTCGCTCGTTTCGTCGTCGCCCGCTTCGTCGGTGACGTCGGTCGGGGCGTCGGTCGGGGCGGTGGCGTCGGTCGGGTCGTCGGCGTCGGTCGTGGCCGGGTCGTCCGACGAGCCGGAACAACCGACCGCGATCGAAGCCGCCAGCACGATGGCGATCGCACCGCGCCGAATGGAAGAACTACCCGTCACGCCCATGCACCAGCCTGACAGATCGAGGGCACGCACGGACCGCGCCCGTGACCGATCCGGAGCCTGCACGTCGCCCCTGTGCGTCACCGGAAGCGCCACGGGCCCGCGCCCGACCGACAGAGCACACCGTTGGCCGCCTGATCGGAGACGGCGACGGTGGCACCTCGTCGAACAGGGGTCGACGGCACCGAGCCATCACTCGTCGCGGCATCGGTGAGCACCGACACGCACGGCCGATCGACGGTCGGAGCGAAGTACGGCCCGAGCAAACTGCTGTGCGTGACCCCAGGACGTCATCGCACTGCGTCGCACCAATGGGCCTCCACGGGGAGGACCGGGCCGCGACGGTACGCGACGTCCGTCCGGCCCGAACGCCGGCACGGTCGCTCGCCGACCCCGGACGAATCGAGCGTCGGGCCGAGCCATCGGTCGCCCCTCCCGGCGGGGGCCGCGACGGCAGCCGTGGCGAGACCTCCACCGTGGGCTGCCGGAACCGATCCTGCCGGTCGACGCCCAGTTGACCGACAACTCGCTGCGCTCACGTCGGCGCGTCCCGACGCGTCGCTCGCATCATGGGTCGACCTTCCTCGGGGGAGCGTCGAACACCAGTTCGAAACCCTGCCACACCCCTCCATCATGATGTGGGCATGGACATTTCCTCGGTCGTCGAGCGGGTGCAGCACATCGCTGCGGTGCGCGCCGCCGACTCGGCCGAGCGTGAGCAACTCGAAGCGGCGCTGCGCGATGTCGGCCGGCTGGAGTCGTGGATGGCGGGCACCAAGGCGGCGCTCACCTCCAAGCTGTCGTCACAGGTCTCGTTCCCCGAGAAGACGATCGCCGACTGCACACGCGGCACGCCCCGTGACGCCATCAACGACAAGGCGCGGGCCGACACGCTCGACGCCGTCCCGTCGCTGGCCGACGCGCTCGACTCGGCTCGGGTGACGGCCGGTCATGTCGACGCGGTCACCAAGGCCACCAAGTCGCTCGACACCGACCAGCGCGACGAGCTGATCGATCGGCTCGATGGTGGCCTGCTCGACATCGCCGCGGTCGCCTCGGTCGACGAGTGGCGCCGCCGGTTGGCGATGGAGGTCAAGAACATCCAACGCGACGACGGCGTCGACCGGCTCGAACGTCAGCGGCGGGCGACGTCGCTGCGCACCTGGACCGACGGCGAGGGCATGTGGTGCCTGTCGGGCCGGTTCGATCCGGTCACCGGCGTCTCGTTGGCGGCCAAGCTCGACTCGGCGGTCAACGCCCTGTTCGCCGAGCAGACACCGAGCACGTGCCCCACCGATCCGATCGAGAAGCAGCGCCACCTGAGCGCGCTCGCGCTGGCCGACATGATTCAGGGTTCCGGCGCCGGCGGGCGGTCGGGCCGGCCCGAGTACGTGGTCGTGGTCGACACCTCCCAGCCCGACGGGGCCGGTGGTCCTGCGGTCGACTGGGGCATCCCGGTCGAGGTGCCGCACACCGTGCTCGCCGACCTGATGGACGACGGCCGGGTGCACACGGTGGTCGTGCGCAACGGCGTCGTGCTCCACGCGCCCGGCCGGCTCGACCTCGGGCACTCGACCAGGCTCGCCAACGGTGCCCCGCGGCGTGCCTTGCGAGCGCTGTACGCCACGTGCGCGATCCCCGGGTGCTCGGTTCGCTACGACCGCTGCAAGCTCCACCACATCGTCTGGTGGCGCAACGGTGGGCCGACCGATCTCTCCAATCTCCTGCCGGTGTGCACCCACCATCACACCAAGATCCACGACGCGAACTGGGTCGTCTCACTCGGGCCGAATCGCGAGCTCACCGTCCAGTTCCCCGACGGCACCGTCCACAACACCGGCCCACCCACCCACCGGGCGGCCTGAGCTGCCCGGCGATCCTTGGCAACCGAAGACACCGAGCACCACTCGCGGCCCTCCCCCGGCCGTCTGATCGAGCGCGGCCCGAGTCGACCCGGATCGTTCAGTCGACCGCGCCGGTCTGACACAGCAGGGCGAGTTCGTCCTGCACTTCCCACGCCTTGACCAGCAGTCCGTCGTCGAACCGGAAGTACATCATCTCGACCACCTCCTCAGGTCGACCGATCGCATGCGATCTTCAACCTGGGTCGTGTCGCCATGTTTGTGTCGGCCTGCGCCAGTGGCGATACCGCAGCGCTGCGCCCGGCGACCGACGACCGGCTTCACCAGCCGATCCGGTTGCAGCTGGTGCCGGACTTGCGCGATGCGATCGACGCAGCGCTCGATGCGGGCGCTTGGGCCTCGTGGTTGTCGGGGAGCGGGCCGACCGTCGCCCTCGTGTGCGACCCGGCAGACGTCGACTCGATCGTCGCAGCACTGCCGGATTCCGGGCACGCAACGGTGATGCGAATCGACGCGGCTGGCACGGTGCTGCTGCCGGTTGGGGAGCAGGTCGCACCGTTTTGGGCGTCGCTCGGCGGTTGAGGCTTGACTGAAGCCATGTCGAGTTCATCCGTTCAGATTCTTGCCACCGGGGCCGTGACGGGCTCACCTGCCATGTTCCCCGCGGCGGTCGATACCCCGGATGGCCTGGTGGTGGCCTATTCGACCGTGCCCGACGGGTGGCCCGGCGGCGAGGTCCACGTGACCCGTTCCGACCGGACCGGTGAAACCTGGTCGACGCCAGTCGTCGCTGCGGCGGCGCATGCGGGTGAGGACGCGGTGCTCGGGGCCCTCGGAATGGTCAGGCTCGCCAACGGGGCGCTGCTCCTCCCGGTGAACGCCGTCACCTGGAACGAGGGCGACGGCGTGGCCGGCCGACAGATCGTGTTGCGACTCCTTCGCTCCGACGACGGTGGTGCCACCTGGACCAATGACGTGCCAGTCGCTATCGATTTCGCATGGCCTGCCGTGTACGGCCAGATTCTGGAACTTGGTGATGAGCTGCTGTGGCCGGTGTGGGGCCGCCAGGACGCTGCCGAACGGTGGCGCTCCGCCCTGTTGTCGTCGACCGACGGCGGGCTGACGTGGTCGCTCAAGGCGACCATCGGCTACGACCCCGATGCGCGGCTCGTCGGCGACTACGTCGAGAGCGGCAACACCGACCGAGGTGACGCGGATGAGATCTTCGATCCGGAGTTCCGGCCGCACGACCCAACCGATGGGTTCACCGAAACATCGGTATGTGCGTTGGGCGATGGCCGACTCTTTGCGATTCTCCGGCAACAGGGCGTCGGCGGCGATCGGACCCTGGCGATGTTCCGGTCCAGGTCGAACGATGGTGGCTCGTCGTGGTCGCCGTACGAACCGGCCGGGTTCAGCGGCATGTCGCCGGCGCTCCACCGTCTCCCCGACGATTCGCTGCTCCTCGCGACGCGGCGGCACGTGCCGGTCGGCAGCGATGCGGCGCCCGGTGTCGAGGTCCGCATCGGCCCCGCCGATGGCACCTCATGGAGCGATGTCACGCTTCTCGAAGACCCATACGGCACGGTGCTCACCAGCGAATACCAGTGCGGCTATCCGGCGATCGTGCCCCAAGACGGCGGCGTTCGGGTGTTCTTCTACAGCTACCGCCCAGACGAGGGCCGCTACATCGCCTGGAACCAGATCGCTGTCGAGACGACATAGTCGCGCTCGGACACACGCGAGTCGAACCTGTCGGTGTCGGCACAGCTCGCCGCAGACTCGATCAGCCCACGACGCAGCGATCACACCGGATATCGCCCACCAGTTCACGACCGGGGCGCCGTCAGGCGGCTGATTGTGAGGGTGGTGCCTCGGTCGTGTCGGTGGTCGTGCTGGTGCGTGGGTCGGTGGAGGGTTCGACCGGGAACGACCAGGTGCCCGAGAACCGACCGAGTCTCGATGCTCCGGGACGACGAGGATGGAGTGTCATGTCCGAGCGATACGACGCCGTGGTGAGCGGAGTCGCGTGCAGACGCATCGACGGGATCGCCCCGTCGGCCTGTGCCGTTGTGGGCCGGCCACCATCGTGACGCCCACCATCCCATCGCCGAAGTGCATCGATGACTCGGGGCTCGGTTCGCGACACCGCAGGTCGGTCCGCCACCCGATCGACGAGGAACTTCCAACTTTTTGCGAGATCGATCCGCTCGGTGTCTCTTGACCTGCAACGAGGCACCCGATCTCGCCGTCAACGGAGGCAACGTCATGTCGAACCAGCAACTCAGCGTGGGAACCAAGCTCGCTTCGCTCGGAGCCAACGCCCGCATCCTCACCGGTGTGGCCGGCTTCGCCGCTGCCGCCCTCGTGACGGGCACCGCCGTCGTCGTCGCCGGTGGCGGGCAGAGCAGCCCCGACGCCAACACCAACAACACCGTGGTCACCGGCGACGAGCGGTCGACGGCCACGACGGCGCCGACCGCGTCGACGCCGGCCCCGGACAACTCCCCGACGACTCCGCCCGCCACGGCGCCGAGCGACCCGCAACCCGAGCCCGACACCGCACCGCCGGTCACCCCGCCGGGCGACGAGGTCGACGAACCCGACGTCAACGGCAACCCCGGCGAGGCACTGCCGGGCGATGGTGGCTCCGACTTCACGCCCGACGACGGCGGCAACGACGACCACGGCGACGTGCCGCTCGACCCGACCGCCACCGACGACGTCGACCCGTGCGACACGATCGCCGACCCCCAGCAACTGTTCGTCCTGCCGGCCGTGACCACGATCGACTCGGGCGCGTTCGCCGGCCACGTCACCGTGCTGAACTGCTCGCCGGCCCCACTGCCCGTCGAGTTCGCTGCTGCGAACGGCATGACCTTCGACGACGACGAGACCGTGCTCCCGCTCGGCACCTCGACCCACACGTTCAGCATCGACGAGAACTCGGTCGAGGTCGGTGCGTTCGACTTCACGTACAAGCTGACTCAGGTCGGCTGCTGCGCCGACTACGCGAACGTGCACGGGTTCAAGCAGGGCTTCAACCCCGACTACACGGTCGACCTCTCGCTCACCGCCGGTCTCGGCGAGGGCGGCTGCAAGGCCGGCTGCATCACCAGCGCCTGGATCGAGGGCAACCAGCTCCACACGTCGGTCGAGCTGAACGTCGGCACCAACGTCGACGCCGTCATCGACGCCTTCGTCTCGACCCAGGCGCCCGTGCCGAACCAGGTCGGCGACCCGTCGATGCCCGGCCTCTCGCCGGCGCTGTCGAGCGGTCAACCGGCGACCGCCCTCCACGGCACGCTCACCGGCCTCCAGGCGCACACCGACTACTACCTCCTCGTTCGGGCGGTCGACGACAACGGCACCTCCACCTTCGTCGGTGAGTTCACCACCGTCGAACCGATCGAGCATCCCGACGAGTTCGGCGGCAACGACCCGAATCCGGGGTGCAGCACCGGGTGCATCACCCACGCCGCCGTCGGCGCCATCGCC
>CAXAWD010000216.1:0-6489 GCA_963972325.1 uncultured Acidimicrobiaceae bacterium | reverse complement strand
GGTTCGCCGTCGTCGACACGGCGGTCACCGTGGCCGACACACCTCCCGGGATCTTCCGTGCGTTCCTGCTCGACGGGTTGCTCGGGCGCTGCACGACCGTGGCCGAGGCGGTCGACATCATCGAGTCGGTACCGCACCTCGGCGGCACGGCGACCATCGCCGACGCGACGGGCGCCATCGCGGTGGCCGATCTGGCGACGGACGGTGCGGTCGTGGAGCACGTCCCCGACGGTGGCACCGTCTGTCGGACCAACCACTTCGACCCGTCGACGGTTCCCGGCGGCAGCGCCGAGAACGATGCCGCCCGCAGCAACTCGCTGGCGCGTCTGGCGACGATCAGCGGCGTCCTCGGGACGTCGACCGAGGCACCTCGTCCCTGGCCCGAGTTCCGGGACTCGTTGTGCGACCGGATGTTGACCCACGAGGGCCCGGGCGCGTTGTGCAAACACGACCCCTCGGGATCGCTCACGATCTCCACCACGGTGTACAGCTGCAGTCCTCCGACGATGCTGACCTCGATGGGGCCGGGTTGTGAGAGCCCGTGGACGGAATGGGCCGCGTGATCCGCGCCGCCGATCGGAGGAAACCCGAATGACGTTGGATGTGACCGTCTCGAACCGGATCATGACGGTTCGCCTCGACCGCCCCGAATCGTTGAACGCGATCGACCCGACCCTGCGGGCGGAGTTGCAGGCGACGTGGCTGCGAATCCGAGACGACGACGAGGTGCTCGCGGCGATTCTCACGGGCGCCGGCGATCGCGCCTTCTGCGTCGGCACCGACCTCAAGGCACCGGCGGCGCCGGCCCGCAGCGAGGCAGCGGCATCGTTCGGCGACGGCGGGTCCGATCATCTGCTCGCCGGCCTCGCCACCGACAAGCCGCTGATCTGCGCGGTGAACGGCTACGCGTTGGGCGGCGGGCTGGAGATCGCGCTCGCTGCCGATATTCGGATCGCGGCTCCGCATGCCACGTTCGGGTTGACCGAAGCCAAGATCGGCTCGATACCCGGCGCGGGCGGAACGCAGCGGCTGCCACGCCTCGTCGGCCGGTCGATGGCGTTGCAGATGATGCTGACCGCCCAACCGATCGATGCCGACACGGCGCTGCGTTGCGGCCTGATCACCGAGATCGTGCCGCTCGACCAGCTCGCCGATCGGGCCGAAGAGCTCGCGCTCGCGATCGTCGGCAACGCGCCACTCTCGGTACGCGCCATCAAACGTCTCGTCGACCGCGGGCAGACGATGCCGCTCGACACGGCGATCGAGATGGAACGCTTCGTGTGGGGACTCCTCCGCGATTCGGACGACCGTGCGGAAGGGCGGAAGGCGTTCCAGGAGAAGCGTCCGCCGCGCTACCGGGGCACGTGAGTATGAGCGACGAGCCGCAACGCGACACGCCGGGCCCGCTGGACGGCATCCGTGTGATCGAACTCGGAAGTGCCCTGACCAACTACTGCGGCAAGCTCTTCGCCGAACTCGGCGCCGACGTCGTGCTGGTGGAACCGCCCGAGGGGTGCGATCTGCGCCGCCAGCCGCCGTTCGTCGAATCGAACGACGGCACCACCGAGCGCAGCATCACTTACTTCGTCCAGAACACGTCGAAGCGTTCGGTCGTCCTCGATCTCGAGCACGCCGATGCGAGGGCCGTTCTCGCGCGTCTGGCCGCGTCGTCCGACCTGGTGCTCGACGGGCACCCGCCGGGCGCGCTGGATCGGCTCGGTACCGGTTTCGTGGAGCTGTCCGAGGCCAACCCGGCGCTGGTGATGACGAGCGTCTCGCCGTTCGGCCAGACCGGCCCGTACGCGCACTACGCCTACAGCGATCTCGTCTGCTCAGCGTTCGGCGGGCTCCTCTGGATGGGGGGCTACGCGGACGGCCCGCCGGTTCGGCCGCCCGGTGACCAGGCCTACATGGCCGGTGCGTTGTTCGCGGCGGTGTCGAGCATGATCGCGCTCACGCACGCCGAACTCACGGGCGTCGGCCAACACGTCGACGTGTCGGTCCAGGAGGCGGTCACGATGGGTCTCGAGAACGCCGCTCAGTACTACGACCTGCAGCATCACATCCGACGACGGTTCGGTGGCACACAGCGCGATGCCGGATTCGGTGTGTTCCCCTGCCGGGACGGGCACGTCATCCTGCTCGCGAGCGGTATCGGTGGCGACCGGTTTTGGGCGAGCTTCGTCGACTGGATGGAGGACGCCGGGGTGGAGGGTGCGGCGACCCTGCGCGAACCCGGCTGGGGAGACAGCGAGTTCATGATCACCGAGGAGGCGAAGCGCCAGTTCTGGAACATCTTCACCTCGTACTCGCTGCAGAAGACCAAACACGACCTGTACCACGAGGCTCACCGGTGGCGCGTGCCACTCGGGCCGGTCAATCAGCCCTCCGACATTTACGCGAGCGCGCAGCTACGGGCTCGTGGCTATTTCGTCGGGGTCGAAGCGTTCGGTCGCGGTGTCGAACTGCCCGGCGCCCCGTATCAGCTGTCGGAAACGCCGTGGCAGATGTCGGGGCCGGCGCCACGACTCGGGGAGCACACCGCCGACGTGCTCGCCGAACATGGGTTGGCAGATGACGAGCGGGAGCGGCTCTTCACGATCGGTGCGGTGGCGTGATGTCCGAGAAGCCGCTCGGCGGCGTTCGGATCATCGATTTCTGTTGGGTCGGAGCCGGTTCGTACGCGACCAAGCTGCTGGCCGATCAAGGTGCCGATGTGATCAAGGTCGAGAGCATGACCCGCATCGACGGCATCAGGCTGAGTCGTCCGTTCGCCGGCGGCGAACCGGGTGTCAACCGGAGCGGGTATTTTGCCGATCGGAACACCAGCAAGCGGAGTGTCGCGATCAACATGAAGACCGAGCGGGGGCAGGCGGTCGCTCGGTCCCTCGTCGAGACGTGCGACGTCGTGGCCAACAACTTCACCCCGGGAGTGATGGCTCGCTTCGGCCTCGGTTGGGACGACGTCCGCGAGTTCAATCCGCGCGCGGTGTACCTGGCGATGTCCACACAAGGCGACGGCGGTCCCGAACGCGATTACCTGGGCTATGGCATGACGATCAGCGGTCTGGTGGGCTTGCACGCGTTGTCCGGGTTGCCGGGCCGGCTCCCCGTGGGTACCGGTACCAACTACCCCGACCACATTCCGAATCCGTGTCATGCGGCATTCGCCGTGTTGGCCGCGCTGCGTCACGCTCGCAGGACCGGTCATGGCCAGTACATCGATCTCTCCCAGACGGAAGCCACGATGCCGATCCTCGGCCCGGCGTTGGTGGCTGCATCGATCAGCGGGACGGACCCCGAGCCGTTGGGGAACCGCCACGATCGATGGGCACCGCACGGGGTGTATCCGTGTGCGGGGGACGACCGTTGGATCGCGATCTCCGTGACGTCCGACGAGCAGTTTCGGCGCCTGGTCGACGTGCTGGGCCTCCCGGCCGAGGACGTCGAGGGCCTCGACACCGAGCCGGGTCGACACGCGGCGGCCGACCTGCTCGACCGGCTCGTCGAGGAGAAGACCCGATCGTGGGGGATGGGGTCGCTGGCGCAGGGGTTGCAGGACGCCGGGGTCCCGGCGGCGCCCGTGCACGACGCCCGAGGAGTCGTCGACTCCGACCCCCAGCTCGCAGCGAGAGGTCATTGGTTGCGTCTCGACCACGCGGAGATGGGCAAGTCGCTCTACAACGCCCCACCGTTCCGATTCTCGGTGACCGACAACGACATCTCCGAACCGGCGCCGCTGCTCGGTGAGCACACGATGGAGGTGTGCACCGACCTGCTCGGAATGCCTCCCGCCGAGGTCCAGACACTCGTGGACGCCGGCGTTCTGACGTGAGCGCCGGTCGGATCCAGACCCGGGCGAAGGGGGCGACATGCGGATCGAGACGGCCGCGGTCGCGGTTGTCCACGTAACGGCTCACACCGATTGGATCTTCGTCTCCGTGGGAGCCGATGGACGACACGGGATCGGCGAGGCCACACTGGACGGCTGCGAGGCTCACGTCGTCGCGGAGGTGGCGTCCCTGGAGGCCGAACTCGTCGGTCGCGACGTGGAGCCGGGTGACGCGGCGCTCGTTCCCGACCCCGACGCGAGGGGCGGACTCGCTTCGGCGGCGGCTCGCAGTGCGCTGGACCAGGCGCTCTGGGATCTCGAAGGCCGGCGTGCCGGCGCGCCCGTGGCGGAGCTGTTGGGTGGAGAGCCGGGCGCGGTCGGCCTCTACGCGAACATCAATCGTTCCTTGAGGTCGGATCGAACTGCCGAGGCGTTCGCGGCTGCCGCGCGTTCGGCGTGTCGTGACGGTTTCACGGCGGTGAAGATCGCGCCGTTCGACGGAGTCCGGCCGGAGCCGGCCGATTCGGCGGCCGGAGCCCGGGCGATCGATCGCGGCGTCGAGCGGGTGAGGGCGGTCCGCGAGGCGATCGGACCCGACCGCGACCTCATGATCGACTGTCACGGCCGATTCGACGTGCCGTCGGCGCTCCGGATGATCGAACGCATCGAAGACGTGGATCCGGCCTGGATCGAGTCGCCGGTGCCGGATCGAAGGCTCGACCAGTGGCAAGCAGTGCGTGACTCGACGGAGTCGCCGTTGGCCGGTGGCGAGTTCATCGTCGGCGAGTACGAGAGTCGAAGCTTCCTGGAAGCATCCGGCGTCGACGTGTTCATGTCGGACGTCAAGTACTGCGGTGGCGTGTCGAGCCTCGCAGCCATGGCGAACCTCGCGGCTGAGCATGGGGCGGTGCTGTCCCCGCACTGCCCGAGCGGTCCGATCGGTCTCGCGGCCTCGGCGCACGTCGCGGCGGCCACGACCAACATGCCGGTCGTCGAGTACGGCTGGGGCGAGGCCGAGTGGCGTCCGAACCTCACGACGCCGACCGAGCCGGTGATCGGCGGTGCCTACTTGATCGGGAACGAACCGGGTCTCGGACTGCGGCTCGACCATTGTGTGGCGGCGCGGCACCGCGTCGGGATCGATGAACTGCTCCCGCGAGAGCACGACGCGTGATCCGCAGGACGCGGTCGTGCTGGGTCATACCGATCCGGCCCTGTGAAGGAGTGAGTTGATGGCGGTCCATCCGACTGACCTCGGTGAGATTCGTCTGGCGGAACACTCGTGGTTCTTCGCCGGAGGGCAGCACGTGGAGACCGACGAAGGTGGCTTTCTCGAAGGGTCCATGTACGTCGAGAACTATGTACCCGCGGCGAGAACGCAGGACGTCCCTGTCGTCATGGTGCACGGAAAGGGTCAGACCGGGATCGGCTTCACCGGCACTCCCGACGGGCGGCGGGGTTGGCTCCACGACTTCTTGCGAGCCGGCTATCAGGTGTACGTCGTCGATCAACCCGAACGCGGACGTTCGGGGCACGGAATGAGCACGCTTCGGCAACCTGACGGTCTCACCCGATCACCGGCGGAGCGAGTCGAGCGGATCTTCACGCCTGGTCGGGCTGTCTCGGACCGGCCGAGGTCGCGTCATCACGACCAATGGCCCGGCACCGGCGTGCGTGGCGACGCCGACTTCGACCAGTTCTACTCGTCGCAGGTGGAGAGTCTCTCCGACGGGCGGCGCACACAGGAACTCAACCGGGCGGCCCTCGTCGCCCTGCTCGACCGCATCGGCCGGGCGGTCTTGCTGACCCACTCCCAGTCCGGGTCGTTCGGTTGGGCGGTCGCCGATGCGAGGCCGGATCTCGTCGCCGCAATTCTTGCCGTCGAACCGCACGGTCCGCCGTTCCACACCGTCATGTTCGAACCAGCGGGCGGCGCTTGGTATCGGTACGCCGAAGGTCGCTCGCTGCCGTGGGGCATCAGCGCTCTGCCACTCACCTACGAACCACCGGCGAGCACGGCTGACGATCTGCAGCCTGTCCTCGACGAGGAGTCGGGCGACGAGGAGAGCGTGATGGCGTACCGGCTCGGTCGGCCACGACGACTTCCCAATCTGGCAGGCATTCCCATCCTGATCGTGTCGGGTCAAGCGTCGTACCACGCCTGCTACGACTACGCGACATCGCTCTTCCTCACCGACGCCGGTGTCGAGAACGACTACGTCGCGCTGCAGGATGTCGGCATCACCGGAAACGGGCACATGATGATGCAGGAGAAGAACAATCATCAGATCGCCGACTGGCTACTCGGGTGGCTCGACGGCAGAGCCAGCGGGTAGCCCATTGGGCTTGCCGAGGGCGTCGGCGAGCCGGCGGCCGACGAGCGTGGGTGAGCACGGCGCTCCGGGTCAGAGGACCGGGTTGGGGCAGTCGATCGTGAACTCGATGGTGACCAGTTCGTCGTCCTGGTTGTTGAAGAACGTGCCGCCGGTCACGGTGACGGTGTTGCCGTCGATCGTCACGGTCGGCTTGTTGTCCTGGAACGGGTCGCCGTCGAACCACTGGACGCCCTCGGGCGTGAGGACCTGGAGGCCGAGGTCGGCCGGGTCGCCGGTCACGAACACGCGATAGCCGTCGGGCCCGACGGTACCGATGTCGAT
>CAXAWD010000215.1:0-6508 GCA_963972325.1 uncultured Acidimicrobiaceae bacterium | reverse complement strand
TGGGGGCCACTGCGATCGCCGCCGGGCGGCCCGTCGGGGGCTCTACCCTCGGGGGATGGTCGAGCTGCGCCCGATGCGGGTCGACGACGTCGCGCTGATCGAACAGTGGGATCGCGACCCTGCGGTACGTGCCGCCCTCGGCGGTGCGGCGATCGACTGGTGGGACTGGGAGGTCGAGATCGCCCGTGACGTGTCGTGGCGTGACCTGTCGATCGCCGAGGACGACGGCCGGGCCATCGGGTTCGTACAGCTCACCGACGCGCACGACGAGGAGACGCACTACTGGGGTGACGTCGAGCCGGGCACCTGGGCCCTCGACATCTGGATCGGTTCGGGTGTCGATCGAGGGCGAGGACTCGGCAGGTCGATGATGGATGCGGCGGTCGGTCGTTGCTTCGAGCGTCACGGGGCGCGAGTGATCCTGATCGACCCGCTGCTCACGAACACCGCGGCGATCCGGTTCTACGACCGGTACGGCTTCGAGACCGTCGGTGAACGCGACTTCGACGGCGACCGGTGCCTCGTCATGCGTCTCGATCGAACTCCCACCAGTAGTTGACGTCGCCGAGCGGCTTGCAGTCGCCGCCGAGCGATGCGTAGAGCGCCTGGGCGGCCTCGTTGTGGCCGCCGGTCGAGAGCCAGAACCGGGTCGAGCCGCGCCGTCGGCCGAGGTCCATCGCCGCGGTGACGAGCGCCGTGCCGATGCCCTGCCGCCGGTGGTCGGATCGGACGTCGAGTTCGTGGAGGTAGGTCGTGAGCCGACCGCTCGGGGAGCGCATCCCGATACCCCACGCCAGGCCGACCGGACCGTCGGCGACGTACGCGCCCAGTGCGAACGTGGCCGGATCGTCGAGGAACCCCTGTGGCACGACCGGGTCGGTCGTCTGCGCCGTCGGCGAGTCAGGGAGCACCGCTGCGTAGAGAGCGACCAGAGCATCGGCATCGCCGCCCGTCAGTTCCCGGATCTCCATCGGTCCAGTGTTGCGCTCGGAGCGAACCAGCCGTGGCACGGGGACACGGCGACCGGGCGCCGGCGCAGAGGTCAGGGGAGGTCGGCGAGGTGCGCGGCGAGCTTGTCGATCGCCATGTTCCAGCCCATCGCGCCGCCGGAGTCGGCGGGTACCCCGCGGTGCGTCATCACCATCTTGGTCCGTCCGCCCACGTCTTCGAGTTCGACGACGACCTCGGTGACCTCGGGGTGACCGTCGGGCATGCCCATCTCGGCGGGGGAGAGGACCCGGCCGGTCTCGTCGGCCATGCTCTCGGTGTACGTCAGGCGATCGGTCGGGTCGACGACGCGATACTCGCCGACGAACCACATCGTCATCGGGCCGTTCGGCGTCTGCATCTCCATCGAGACCCGCCTCGACCCGCCGACTCGCACGTCCATCTCGGCGACCGGCACCGTGGCGCCCTGAGGGCCGTACCAGGCCCGGAAGTGCTCGGGCTGGGTCCACATGTCCCACACGGTCGCGACCGGGGCGTCGAACGTCCGCTCGATCACCACCGCATCGTTCACGGCGTCGGTGGGGTTCTGGTGATCGGTCATGCGTCGTCCTTCTGGTCGGTGTTCGGTTGGTCGGTGGCGCGGTCGCCGTCGATGGCGCGGTCGCCGTCGAGTTGGCGGTGGTAGGACTCGAGCTGGTCGAAGCGATCTTCCCAGATCGGCCGGTACTGCTCGGCCCAGCTCGCGACCTCCCGCAGCGGTCCGGCGTCGATCGCACACGGCCGGTACTGAGCGCGCTGCCCCTGGGTGACGAGGCCGGCGCGCTCCAACACCTTGATGTGACGCGAGATCGCGGGCAGCGACATCGAGAACGGTTCCGCGAGCTCGTTGACGGTGGCCCCGCCGTGAGCGAGCCGTTCGAGCATCGAGCGCCGGACCGGGTGGGCGAGCGCCGAGAACGTGACGCTCAGTCGATCGTCGGTCGCGGTGGGCATGACCGCGATACTAAACACATACGTTAATTAACGTCAAGGTGAAATATGCCCGGGTCCGGCCTCGGCTCGCACCGACCGGGTGTCGAGGCGTTCGCCACACTCCGAGCAGGTCGCCTCGACGTGGGTGAGCTCGCCGCAGTCGAGGTGGCGGAGCACGACCGGCTCGTTGCCCTCGCCCAGCAGCCACTCGTCGCCCCATTGGCGCAGTGCCGTGAGGACGGGCCACAGGGCGCGCCCCCGTTCGGTGAGGACGTAGTCGTAGCGGTTGCGTCCCTCGTCGTAGGGGCGGCGCTCGAGGATCTCGGCGGCCACGAGCTTGTCGAGACGGTCGGTCAGCACGTTGCGGGAGATGCCGAGCCGCTCGACGAAGTCGTCGAACCGACGGATGCCGAGGAAGCTGTCGCGCAGGATCAGCAGGGTCCACCACTCGCCGACGAGTTCGAGGGTCTGCGCGATCGAGCAGTTCATGTCGGCGAACGAGACCTTCCGCATGCCGCCAGCGTACGTGAGTTGCGTGATGCAACTCAACCTGTCATGCTCAGTTTCATGACGCAACTCACACATGCGGTATCCGGACCGACCGCCGATCCCGCGCCGTCGCCGACCGACTTCGACCTGACCACCCGTGTGGTGCCGGCGAACGAGGACGGCCGGTACGACGCCGAACTGTCCGACCGGTGGGCGGCGCTCGTCGGAACACACGGCGGCTACCTGGTCGCCATCGCGACGCGGGTCGCCGAGTCGCATGTGCCCGACCGGTCGGTCCGAACGGTGACCACGACGTTCCTCCGCCCCGGTCATGCCGGGCCGGCGACGGCACGAGCCACGACGCTGCGCCACGGCCGGTCGATCAGCACGGTCGTCGTCGACCTCGAACAGGACGGCCGCACGATCGCCACCTCACGGCTGACGCTCGTCCCGCCGGTCACCGGAACCGAATGGCGGGCGCCGGTGATCTTCGACCTGCCGCCGCCCAGCGAGTGCTCACGGATCCAGGAGCGCTCGTCGTCCGAACACTTCAACCGGGTCGACGGCTGTCTCGACCCGTCGAGCCTGCCCTTCTCCGAAGGCGACCGAGCGATGGTCCAGGGATACATGCGCCCGATCGAGCCACGGCCGATCGACGCCGCGTGGCTGACGATGGCCTCCGACTGGTTCCCGCCGCCGGCGTTCGTTCGGGTCGCCCCGCCGCTCGGCGGCATCAGCATCGACCTCACGACCCACATCCATCGAACGATCGCCACCGATCAGCACGACTGGCTGGCCGCCCGGTTCGAGATCGACACACGCTCGGACGGCCTGGCGGTCGAACACGGTCGGATCTGCACGCTCGACGGCACGGTGCTCGCCGAATCGTTCCAGACCCGCTGGTTCGCCGAGGGTTGACGGCGATGAGCGACACGGACCTCCAAAAGGGGTGCGCCCCCCCCCCCCCCCCACGGGGGCACGCCCGCACGACAGCGTCGGACGCGAGTCGGGTCAGCTGACCCGAGCGCCGGTCATCGACGCGGTCATGCGCTCGACCTGACGCTGTGGGCCGGCGACCACCACGTACTCGAGATTCCGGGTGTGGCTCACCTCGCCCACCTTGTCGCCGCCGGGTCCGTGGATACCGATCTGGGCCCCCACGTACCGCTTGGAGTCGAACGCCAGCGCCACGACGTCACCGTGCACGGCACACATCTCCCGGAGCTCGTCCAGCTCGACCCACGACTCGTCGTTGTACGACACCACGACGACCTCCGCATCGACCGCCGCGATCGTCCGGGCGAGCGCGGCGGGCATCTCCCGTTTACGGTTGAACACGCTCTTGGTCTCGTCGTCGCGGGCGTCGACACGCTTGCAGGCGACGCCGTAGAACTCGGGTCGATCCCACGCGACGATCGTCTCCCACACGTGGTAGTTCGTGAAGTAGCGGTGCTGGTTGTACGGCGGATCGAGGTACGCCAGGTCGAACGAGCCGAGGGTGCCGGCCAGTTCGGTGGCGTCGCCGCGCACCGCGCGGCCGATTCCCGGCAGCAACGTCGGCACCTCGAGTGTCAACGGCTTGTGCGATCGAGGCGCCCACTGTTTGATGTACGCCATCTGCAGCCCGGCGGTGGAGTCGACCTTGTCGGCCGCCAACAGCAGACTCGTCAGCAGGATCGGTTCGAGCGGTGAACCGGCGTGGTCGCGGGCGATCGCTTCACGGATCGCGTCGATCCGTTCGCCGTTGAACGGCTGGAAGAACCGTGACTGCACGCAGAACGTGTCGGTGACGTACCCCGCCTCGCCAGGAAGACGGTTCAGGTCGTCGATGATCGCTCGGAGTTCGTCCTGGTCGACCGCGGCGGCGTCCAGCTCGATCCAGGTTCGGGCGAACACCTCGGAGTAACGGGCGGTGTCCACGGCGGTGACCCGGGCACCGCCCGCCTTGAACGCCTGAGCGACCCGGGTCGTGCCGGTGAACAGGTCGAGTGCCGTCGACGCACCCGATCGTTCGAACAGCTCGGAGAGCACCGGGACCAATCGGCGCTTCGACCCCAGGTACTTGATCATGTGTCTTCGTCGGGCGGGGCCGGCCGCGCCGCGGTCGCCTTGGCGAACGCGGCGGGATCGACGGCGATGAAGGTGGCCTTCGATGTGACGACCACCTGGTCGTTGTCGGGGTCGACCAGTTCGCCGGTCATGAAGATCCGGCGCCCGTCGCGGCCGGTCATCCGGACGCGGCACTGGAGTTCTCGGAAGAGGGGGGTCGGGGCGAGGTACCGGATGTACAGATCGCCGGTGAACGCCGCCTGCTTGATGATGTCGAGCACCGAGCCGAACACGTCGTCGAACAACGCCGCGACCACCCCGCCGTGGGACCGGCCGGGGGCTCCTTCGTGCGCCGACCGCAGCGTGACGAGGGCCACGATCTCGTCGCCGTGGCGGTGCAGTTCGGGTTCGAGCCCCCACGGCGAGGCGCGTCCCGACACCAGACGGTCGTCGAACGTGTGATGGAACCGGCCCTGGGGCACATCGCCGGGCTGACGTGAGAACTCGTGGCGACCGTCTCGCGACCGCTCGCCCCCGAGCCACAACTCGGCGGTGACACCCTCGATGACCTCGCTCAGGTGCTCGATCTGCGCCAGCGTCGCCTCTCGACCGATGAATGCGTGGCCGAGATCGCGGATCGCCCGCCCGGCACGCGCACGGGCTTCGATGAGATCGGGGTCGTTGTCGGTCGGCACGGCACCGACTCTCGCACCACCGGGCGACGGATCAGGAATCGGGTGACTCGAGCGCGTCGAGCAGTGTGTTCCAGGCAAGGGTGGCGCACTTGATGCGAACCGGGAATTTGACGACGCCTTGGAGCGCCTCGAGGTCGCCGAGCGGCACATCGTCGACCGGTTCGTCGCCCTCGGTCTCGATCGACATCATGCCCTTGAACTTGCGCACCAGCGCCCGCACCTCGGCGACCGACTTCCCCTTGATCGCGGCGCTCATCATCGACGCCGACGACTGCGAGATCGAACAGCCCTGGCCGCTCACCTTCACGTCGTTGACGACATCGCCGTCGACGTCGAGGTACACGGTGATCTCGTCGCCGCACAGCGGGTTGTGGCCCTCGGCGTGACGCGCCGGGGGAGGCAGCTCGCCGCGGTTGCGGGGCGTGCGGTAGTGATCGAGGATGATCTCCCGGTAGAGGTCTTCGAGGCCTGGCATGGTGTCTCCCGCAGTCGAGGGGCGGCTCGGTCAGAGACCGAAGATATCGGTGGCGCCGTCGAGCGCATCGGTGAGCGCGTCGACGTCGGAACGGTCGTTGTACAGGTACAGGCTGGCGCGGGCGGTGGCGTTGGCCCCCAGGATCCGCATCAGCGGCTTGGCGCAGTGGTGCCCGGCTCGCACGCACACGTTGCGTTCGTCGAGCACCTGGCTGATGTCGTGTGGATGGATGTCGCGGAACGCGAAGCTGAGCACGCCGCCGCGCACCTCGACGTTGTCGGGTCCGTGGATCGTGATGTCGTCGCCGTAGCGCTCCTTGAGCGTGTCGATCGCGTAGCGGGTGAGGTCCATCTCGTGGCGGCGGATCTCGGTCATGCCGATCGCCTCGAGGTACTCGACGGCGGCACCGAATCCGACGACGTCGACGATCGGCGGTGTGCCGGCCTCGAACTTGGCGGGCACCGGGGCCGTGGTGAACCCGTCGAGGCGCACGTCGCCGATCATGTTGCCGCCACCGATGTACGGGGGCATCGCATCGAGGAGCTCCATACGCCCCCAGAGCGCGCCGACGCCGGCCGGACCGCACATCTTGTGACTGGAGAACGCGACGAGGTCGGCGTCCCACGCCTGCACGTCGGTGGGGTTGTGCGGCACGTACTGGCACGCGTCGACGATGGCGATCGCGCCTGCCGCGTGTGCGGCGTCGACGAGCTGCCGGACCGGGGTGATCGTGCCGAGCACGTTGCTCATGGCCGTGAACGCCAGCGCCTTGGCGCCGTCGAGCAGCCGGTCGAGATCGGTCAGGTCGAGTTGGCCGTCGTCGGTCAGCGGGATCCATCGGATCTCGCACCCGGTCTGCGCGGCGAGCATCTGCCACGGC
>CAXAWD010000214.1:0-6523 GCA_963972325.1 uncultured Acidimicrobiaceae bacterium | reverse complement strand
GGCTTCACGGCGCATGGTCGGTTCCTGCCCACCACAGCCCTCGTCGGGGTCGGGGTTGTGGCCATGGAATACCGCCGAGAGGGGCGGAAGGCGGCGGGGTCGGCGGCCGTTGTGCTTGGGCTGTTGGCCGCATCCTCGTTGGCCGTCTCAGGCGCGATCCGACGTGTGGTCTGGGAGGACCCCGGGAGTACGAACAGTGTGTCGGGCACCTTGCGCCGACTGGGCGACCCTGTCGCGGTCATCGATACTCTCGTTGGACAGCTCTGGTACCTCCTCGTGACCACTGCTGGCATCGCCGCGTTGGGAATCATGGCGCTCGCGAGGGCAGCGCTGGGCAAGGGAGCGGGAGGCGATCTGGAGTTGTCGGCTTCGCGACGAATCAGTGCGAGCGTGGTCCTGGCCCTGGTGGCGCCACAGCTGGCGCTGTCGGTGCTGTTCACATCGGGTCGCGGCCGAACCGATCAGGTGGTGTACGGCAGGTACAACGATGCCATCGTGTTGCCCTTGATCGTCGTGGGAATTGCCCTGCTCGCCAGGCTGGCTCGTTCGAATCGTCAGCGTGCCGGGCTCGCGACCGTCGGCGCTGCAGCGGCCGCCCTGCTCGTTGCCAGCGGCTATCTGTGGATTCGATTCGGAAGTTCGATCGACGGCGACCAGGGCGTGCGGGACATGGTCCCGGGCCTCATCCCGTACTACGGACGTGGCGACATCAATGGCGTCACCGCACCCGCACTGTTCGGTCTCCTCCTGCTCGTCGGCCTATACCTCGTGACGTTCATGCCGAGGCGCGCTCACGCCTGGTTCAGTGCCTTGCTCGTCATGCTCGTGACCGTGGCGGCCGTGAAGACGCACCACGGGCTGGCCCTCAACCTGAACTCCTTCGAGTCAGCGAAGCAGGTGGAAGAAGTGCGAGAGTTCATTCCGCCGGGTGAAGTCATCGGATTTCGAATCGTTCCACCGTCCGAGGTGTCGTACGTGCTCACCATCCACCAGCACCAGGCTGCGCAGCTGTATCAGATGTACTTGTCAGAGTACGAGTTCGTGAGCGACGGGGGCCCGTACGACGATGTCGGTCCGTACGTGTTCGCTCCTCGACTAGACCCGACCATGCTCGATGCCGGTGCGGTGCCCCTGTGGGAAGCCGACGACACCGGGATGACACTCTGGCGGGAGCGGCGCTAGTCATCGAGACCGAACCGTGTCATCCGCCCACCGTGGCGGCCAGGTCGGTACCGTCCACGACGTGACCGAATCCGCCTCGACATCGGCTGTCGACGATCCGCCACTCGATCGATCCGCAGCGTCGGTGCTGGCCCGCTGCGGGCTGACCCGCTGGGACGCTGGTGTCGCAGGGTTCGCCCTGCTGCTCCTCGTAGCGTTCGCGCCGGACCTGATGTTCGGCTCGTGGACGCCTCGCATGGCCTTGGTGTCGGCAGCCATGCCGCTCGGCGTGGTGCTGCTGGCCGTGCTGTGTCGGCGGCGTGACCCGGCCGCCATTGTGTTGGCCGCTGCATCGGCATGGACACTCCTGTGCTCAGGCGTGAGCCCGTTCGGCCGGCTCGCTGTCACCGGCACCGTCGGCCGAGATCTGAGTGCCCTCACCGTCATCGGATCGGCATGCTTCTGGGCGATCGGCCGGATGGCGTCAGCGCAGGGTGTTCGCATGTTGGAGCGCGTGGTGCTGTGGGGTGTTGCGGCCGGTGCACTTGTCGGTATCGCCCAGGTGGTGTTATCCGTCGACTCGGGCCCGTTGGCACTGGCCTCCGGCCGGCCGATCGGCTTCATGACGAACCCGGTCTACTTCGGCGCGGTCTGCGCCGCAGGGCTGGCCGTTGGTGTGGCGCTCTGGAATGAGACATCGTGGCGATGGGTCGCAGCGCCGATGTTCGTCTGCGGCATGGCGGCGAGCCTGTCCGGTTCTCGTGTCGCCCTCGGTGCCGCCGTGGTCGTGGTGCTGGCTCTCGCCGCGCTGCGCCGCACACGAGCCGCCGGCGTCGGTGCATTCGTCGGCGTCACCTCGTTGGCGGCCGGTGTCCTGCTCGATCGCACGGCGGGAGCGGGCCGCAACGCCGCCGACCGGTTGGCGAGCGGTTCCGGCGGCGGTCGGACGACCGTCTGGCGGTACGGCCTGGAAGCATTCGCCGATCGACCACTCGTGGGCTATGGCTTCGGCGAGTTCCGGCCGGCGGTGCAAGGACGCTTCTCGGCGGAGTTCGTGCGCGACTTCGCAGCCGAGGAGATCACCCAGCCGTGGTTTGACCCCCACAACGCCGTCATCACGGTGTTAGTGGCAGTCGGCGTGGTCGGGCTCGCGCTGTTCGCTGGTTGGCTGTTGGTGTGGGCTCGAGGCGTGCGCGGTCCGCTGGTGTGGGCGGTGGTGCCGATCGCGCTGAGTTGGATGCTGCAACCGATGTCGCTGCACACCTTGCCGTTGGCGATGCTGCTGTTCGGCGCGGCAGGTGCCGGCACGGTGTCGACAGCGGCGGGTATCAGTCGGCGCACAGCCGTAGCGTTGGCGGCCCTCGGCGTGGTGCTGGGCGCATACCTCTTGGCGGCCGACGTCCTGATGCGACGCGCGACCAACGATCTGGATGGCGATCGCGCTGCCGTCGCGGCCTCGATGTTCGGGCGCGACCCGATTTCGGGCGATCTCGTCGCTCAGACGTACGGTCGGGGCGGCGCGACGGCCGATCAGCTGGAGTGGCGCGAACGCGTCGCAGCCTGGGAGCCCGATCGGCCGCACTGGTGGTCGTTGCTCGCGCAGACACAGATCGGCCTCGGTCTGCTCGACGAGGCCGAGGTGTCGGTCGCCAGAGCGCTCGAGCTCCAGCGCTACAACGTCCGCAGTCTCAACACGGAGGCGATTCTCGCGATCTATCGCGACGACGAGCCGCGTCTCGACGCGGCACTCGACGAGCTGTGCCTCGTAAGCCCTGCCGAGTGCGTGCTGGATGCGAGACAACTCCTCGAAGACTTCGAGCCGCCACCCGCCCCGTAGAAGGCTCGCGTCGTCGCATCCGAGCGGCACCGCTGGGTGCCTCGGTCACCGGCTACTGGAGCACTAGGTTCGAGTCGTGAATTCGACGCTCGGGTACGCCGCTCCATGACTACCTCGCTGGTCACCGGATGTGCCGGCTTCATCGGGAGCCATGTCGTCGACGCCTGTCTCGATCGTGGTGACCGGGTCATCGGGGTCGACGAGGTCACCGACTACTACGACGTCGGTCAGAAGCGGTCGAACATCGAGGGGGCCCGATCCAACGATCGGTTCGAGTACCTCGAGGTCGACATCAACGACATGCCGCTCGACCTGCTCGACGACGTCGACGTCATCTACCACCAGGCCGGCCAGCCGGGTGTGCGCAGCTCGTGGCGTGATCAGTTCGACGAGTACGTGCAGCGCAACGTGTCGGCCACCCAGCGGCTTCTGGAGGCAGCGGTGCAGCGCGGTGTGGAGCGGTTCGTGTACGCGTCGTCGTCATCGCTCTACGGCAACGCCGAGCGCTACCCGGTCGACGAGACGATGCGGCCCCAGCCGTTCAGCCCGTACGGAGTGACGAAGCTGGCGGCCGAGCATCTGTGCTCGCTCTACGGCGGCAACTTCGGGTTGTCCACGGTGTCGCTCCGCTACTTCACGGTCTACGGCCCGCGGCAGCGGCCCGACATGGCCACGTACCGTCTGTTCGAAGCGGCGCTGAACGGCACGCCGTTCCCGCTGTTCGGCACCGGCGACCAGTTGCGCGACTTCACGTACGTCGGCGACGTCGTGCGTGCCAACCTGCTGGCCGGTGAGGCCGATGTCGAGCCGGGGCTCGTCGTCAACATCGCCGGCGGCGGCCAGTGCTCGATGCACGAACTGATCGCGCTGGCCGAAGAGGTGAGCGGCCGATCCATCCAGATCGATCGGCTCGACCCCGAACGCGGCGACGTCGGTCGTACTGGTGCGCTGACGGATCGGGCACGCGAACTGCTGCGCTGGGAGCCACAGGTCGCATTGCGCGAGGGGCTGGAGCGCCAGTACGAGTGGCACCTGTCGCGACGATGACCGCGTGGCTGGTTGCCGGCGCGTTGGCGCTGGTCGGCACGCCGGCCGTCGTGTGGTTGGCGCACCGGTGGTCGCTGATCGACGAACCCAACCACCGCTCGTCGCACTCCACGCCGGTTCCCCGCGGCGGCGGTATCGCGATCGTCGTCGCCGTGGTCGTCGGGGTGATCGCCGCCGACGGCACGTCTGATGCGGTGGTCGGTGCGCTCGTCGGGGCGGCCGTGCTCGCCGTGACCGGTCTGCTCGACGACCGGTTCGGGCTGCCGGCCGTGCCGCGCCTGCTCGTGCAGCTCGTCACGCCGATCGTCGTCGCGCTGGTCGTCGTCGACCGCACCGGGTCGGCGCTCGCCGTCGCCGTGGTCGTCGCTGCGGTCGCGGTGCCCGCCTACGTGAACGCCTTCAACTTCATGGACGGCATCAACGGCATCTCCGGCACGCAGGCCGCGATCGCCGGTACGTTCCTCGCCGCGGTCGCACACGCGCGCGATCTGCCGAATATGCAGATCGCCGGCCTCGCCGTGTGCGGCGCGTCGCTCGGGTTCCTGCCTTTCAACGCGGTGCGGCCGAAGATCTTCCTCGGTGACGTCGGTTCGTACTTTCTCGGCTTCTGGCTGGCCGCGCTCGCCCTGCTGCTCGTCGACGACGGTGCGCCGGTCGTGGTGATCGTCGCTCCGTTCCTGCTGTACCTCGCCGACACGTCGACCGTGCTGGTGCGGCGCGCCCGGCGCGGCGAACGCCTCATGGACGCGCATCGCGAACACGCGTATCAGCGGCTGACTCAGGCGGGTTGGAGCCACCTCGCGGTGACGGTGCTGTGTGCCGCGGTCTCCGGCGTCGCAGCGATCATCATGTACCTCGTGCTCGACTCGTCGCTCTGGCTGCAGGTGCTCGCGCTGCTCGGCTGCCTGATGCTGGTGGCCGGCTATCTGGCGCTGCCCGAACAGGTTCGACGGGGCGGTGCCGGCGCATGACGAAGGCGTCGGTGCTGTACCTGGTGACGGAGCCGTGGTACTTCGCCAACCACCGCCTGGATCACGCGCGAGCCCTGCTCGCCGCCGGCTTCGACGTGCACGTCGGTACCCGTCGCGGCGACCGGTGGGACGAGCTGGTCGCCGCCGGCTGCCAAGTGCACGAGGTCGAGATGGGCCGCGGCGGCGGAACGCTGCGTGCCTGGCTCGGCGAGATCCGCACCGTGCGTCGGCTCGTCCGGTCGATCAGGCCCGACGTGGTGCACGGCGTCGCCCTCAAACCGTTGGCGCTGACGTTGTCGTTGCTCCCGGTGCGGCGCCGACCGGCACTGATCCTCAGCGTGAACGGATTGGGTATCTCCGCCGCCGAGCGCGGTCTCGGGATGCGGGTGATCCGCACGGTGATCCGCACCGCGCGTCGTCTGCCGCGCGTGTACCTGCTGTTCCAGACCCGGGCCGATCAGTCGGCGATCGTCGGCGATCGTGACGATGGTGTGGTGATCCCCGGCGTCGGGGTCGACACCGAGCGGTTCGTGCCGCTCGAACGGGCCGAGACCCCGCCGTGCGAGGTCGTGTATCTCGGTCGGGCCGTGAAGTCGAAGGGTCTGCTCGACCTGGCCGCCGCCTGTGAGGCGGGCGAACTCGACGGCCTCGAACTGCACCTCTACTGCGCGATCGACGAGTCGAGCCCCGGTGCACTGTCGGCCGACGAACTCGAGCGTCTGCAACGACCGAGCCAGATCACCCTGCACGAACCCACGCGCGACGCGGCCGGTGTGCTCGGGCGAGCGCATGCCGCGATCCTGCCGTCGCGTGCCGGCGAGGGCGTGTCGAAGTTCGTGCTCGAAGCGCTGGCGTGTGGCACACCGGTGCTGCTGTCGGCCGAGTCGGGCAGCGGCGAGGTGATCGAGGCCGGACGCACCGGTGTGGTGTTCACGGCCGGTGACGCCGACTCGATCCGAGCCGCCCTCGCCGAGGTGGCCGGTTGGACGCCCGAGCATCGAAGCGAGGTCGGCGACGCGTGCCGTGCCACCGCGCTGGAGCAGTTCGGGCTCGACGTGATCCTCCCGAGGATCGTCGAGTTGCATCGAACCGCCGCCGGTGTCGAGGGTCGCACGTGACCACCCGGGTCGCGGTGGTCGGTGCCAACGGTCGGGTCGGCTCGGCACTGGTTCGGCACCTGACGGAATCGCACGACGTCACGGCCATCGTTCGGCAGCCCGGCGAGTCACCCGTCGACATCGCGGTTCGGGCAGCCGACGGCGTCGACGTGGTCGTGAACGCTGCCGGGGTCGCGCACCTCGAGCAACCGACACCCGCCGACCGCGAACGGTTGCGAGTCGGCAACATCGACCTGCCGCTGGCGTTGGCGGCGGCAGCCCTCGCCGCCCACGCGCATCTGATCCACATCTCGTCGGTCAAGGCGACCCCCGACGCAACGACGGAGTACGGGCAGTCGAAGTACGAAGCCAATCAACGGTTGGAGTCCGAGTTCGGCGATCGTTTCGCC
>CAXAWD010000213.1:0-6527 GCA_963972325.1 uncultured Acidimicrobiaceae bacterium | reverse complement strand
GTCAGTGTGTCTTTCGAATCAGGCGAATCGGACGTCAGCCGCGCAGCGTGAGGCCGCGCTCGTCCAGCTTCTCTTTGACCTCGTCCAGGCTCTTCTGCCCGAAGTTGGTGATGTTCAACAGGTCGTCCTCGTTCTTGGTGAGCAGTTCGCCGACCGTGTTGACCTGGGCCCGCTTGAGGCAGTTGCGCGGCCGCTCCGACAGATCGAGGTCTTCGATCGGCAGGTCGAGGTCGGGCGACGAGGTGGTGGTGTCGACCATCTCGCCGAGCTCGAGGCCCTTGGGCTCCTCGCTCATGGAGGCCACGAGGTCGACGAGCGACCGCAGCGTGGCGCCGGCCGAGGCCAGTGCGTCTGCCGGCTCGATCGAACCGTCGGTCTCGATCTCGATGACGAGGTTGTCGTAGTTGGTCGACTGCTCGACGCGAGTCGGCTCGACCTCGAAGCTCACCCGGCGGACCGGGCTGAACAGTGCGTCGATCGGGATGACGCCGATCGTGCGGGACTCGACCTCGCGCTGGCTCGAGGCGTAACCACGACCCTGCTCGACGCTGAGATCGATCGCCAGGCGGGCCTTGCCGTTGAGCGTCGCGATGTGCAGGTCCTTGTTGAGGACCTCGACGTCGGCCGGGCACTCGATGTCGGCGGCGGTGACGACGGCCGGACCGCGCACGTCGAGGCGCAGGTTGACCGGCTCGTCGGACTCGGACGTCAGCACGACGTCCTTCAGGTTGAGGATGATGTCGGTGACGTCTTCGGCGACACCGGAAATCGTGTCGAACTCGTGGAGGGCTTCGTCGAACCGCACCGTGGTGATCGCGGCACCGGGGATCGACGAGAGCAGGGTGCGACGGAGCGAGTTGCCGAGCGTGTGGCCGAAGCCGGGCTCGAGCGGACCGATCGCGAAGCGCTGCTGGTTGTTGCTCTCCTCGCCGAGGGCTTCGACGGAAGGGCGCTGCATGACGAGCATGTGCTGCCGGGTCCTTTCTGAGCGTCCGATGACGCTGATTTCGCGGGTGACGTATTGAGGTGCGGCGGCTCACGCCGCGGCGGCGAGCGGACTACTTGGAGTAGAGCTCGACGATGAGGGACTCGCGCACCGGCACATCGATGTGCTCGCGCTGGGGAAGGTCGCGGACGGTGACCTGCTTGCCGCCGTCGCCGGTCTCGAGCCAGCCGACGAGCGACCGGTCGAGCGTGTCGATGTTGTGCTGCACGACGATCATGTTGGCGGCCTTCTCGCGGAGCGAGACGACCTGCCCCTTCTTCAGACGGTACGACGGGATGTTGACCCGCTTGCCGTCGACGTTGATCAGACCGTGGTTCACGAACTGGCGGGCCTGCGGGCGGGTGGAGGCCCAGCCGGCGCGGTAGACGACGTTGTCGAGGCGGGTCTCGAGGAGGATCAACAGGTTCTCACCCGTCGGGCCCTGGAGCCGGTTGGCCTCGTTGTACGTCTTCTGGAACTGCTTCTCGAGCACGCCGTAGATGTACTTGGCCTTCTGCTTCTCCTGCAGCTGGGCGAGGTACTCGCTGCCGGCGTTGCGGCGACGGGTGCGGCCGTGCTGACCCGGCGGGAAGGGGCGACGATCGAGCGCCTTGCGACCCTTCTCGTTTTCGAAGATGTTGGTGGACAGGCGACGCGACAAGCGCACCTTGGGACCGGTGTAACGAGCCATGATCTACCTCAGCCTCGGCGCCGCTTCGGCGGGCGGCAGCCATTGTGCGGCACGGGCGTGACGTCCTTGATGGACGTGACCTCGATACCGGTGTTCTGGATGGAACGAACTGCGGTGTCGCGACCCGAACCCGGGCCCTTCACCTGCACCTCGACGCGACGGAGACCGTGCTCCATCGCTGCATTGGCCGCGCGCTCGGCGGCCTGCTGCGCGGCGTAGGGCGTGCTCTTGCGGCTGCCCTTGAAACCGACCGCACCCGACGATGCCCAGGAGATCACGTTCCCCGACGCATCGGTGATGGTGACGATCGTGTTGTTGAACGAACTCTTGATGTGCACGACGCCCGACGAGACGTTCTTGCGATCGCGCTTGCGAGGGCGACGACCGCCCGGCTTTGCCTTGGCCATGGCTTACTTCCTCACTGCCTTCTTCTTGTTGGCCACCGTGCGCTTTGGGCCCTTGCGGGTACGAGCGTTGGCGTGGGTGCGCTGCCCGCGGACCGGGAGGCCCTTGCGGTGACGGACGCCCTGGAGGCACCCGATCTCGATCTTGCGCTTGATGTCGTTCTGCACATCGCGACGCAGGTCACCTTCGATGGTGAGGTTCTGGTCGACGTACTGACGGATCTTGTTGACCTCGTCCTCGGTCAGGTTGGAGACCTTCGTGTTCCGGTCGAGTTCGAGCTCATCACAGATCTTCTGGGAGGTCGTGAGACCGATCCCGAAGATGTAGGTGAGCGAAATCTCCAGCCGCTTCTCGCGGGGGATGTCGACGCCAGCAATACGTGCCATTCTCGTACTCTCTTCTCAGCCCTGGCGCTGCTTGTGGCGCGGGTTTTCACAGATGACTTGGACGCGGCCGTGCCGGCGGATGACGCGGCACTTCTCGCACATGGGTTTGACGCTCGGTCGGACCTTCACGACTTCATCTCTCTTCGTCGGCTCACTTGTATCGATACGTGATACGGCCTCGGGTGAGGTCGTAAGGGGTGAGTTCCACCTGCACCTTGTCGCCGGGCAGAATGCGGATGTAGTGCATGCGCATCTTTCCCGAGATGTGGGCCAACACGTTGTGACCGTTCTCGAGTTCGACACGGAACATTGCATTCGGAAGCGACTCGACGATCGTGCCTTCGAGCACGATGGCGTCGTCTTTGGGCTTTGCCAGGGGAAACTCTCCTCGGTACGAACTGAGGATTTCCCCAGCTCAGCGGACTTTCGTTGTCGGTCTGCACACAGACCGACTAGCAATGCTATCGGAACCGGACGCGATCCCCAATGACAGGATCCGCCACTTTTCCGAGGCGATGTGCTAGCGGTGGGCCGCCTACCGGCGGGCCTCGATCGCGTCGGTCAGACGCTTGAACACGTGGTCGGGATGTCCGACACCGTTCACCACGGCGAGTGCGCCGCGGCTGTTGAAGTATTCGATCAGCGGAGCGGTCTGCTCCTCGTACAGGTCGAGGCGGCGATCGACCGCCTCGGGTGTGTCGTCGGCACGCTGTTGCACGTCGCCACCGCACACGTCGCAGATCCACGGCGACGGCTCGTCGCCGGTCGCCGTGTAGTTGGTGCCGCAATCGCGGCACACGCGGCGCGCCGAGAGTCGCTCGCGGACGATCTCGCGTGGCACGTCCAGGTCGATCACGGTGTTGATCGGCTTGGCTGCGGTCAGCTCGTCGAGCGCCTGCGCTTGCGCGACCGTGCGCGGGAAACCGTCGAGGATGTAGCCACGGCTGTCGGCATCGGGCTTCGCCAGCCGTTCGTCGACGAGACCGATCATGATGTCGTCGCCGACGAGGCCACCCTCTTCCATGATCTGCTTCGCCTGCAGACCGAGCTCGGTGCCTTCTCGAACGGCGGCGCGCAGCATGTCACCGGTGGAGATGTGCGGCACGACGTAGTGGCGCGACAATCGGACGCACTGGGTCCCCTTGCCGGCCCCCTGCCGACCGAGAATGATGAGTCGAGCACCCGGAATCAAGAGACGAACTCGGCGTTCCCCGGCCACGCAGGCCGTGTAGCAGCGTTCCCCGGCCACGCAGGCCGTGTCGCAGCGTTCCCGGGCCACGCAGGCCGTGTCGCAGCGTTCCCCGGCCACGCAGGCCGTAGCTGGTCGCTCACTCGCTGGCGCTCCCTCGCGTCGCATGGCGCGACGCGCTCACCGAACAACGCAGCCTTCCTCGAAGAGACCAGGAGCCACAGCCGTGTCCGCTCCAGGGTGCGACGAAGTCGTGCCCGGTGCCCACGCACGGTGCTCTCGTTGCGGCATTCGGACCGAACGGAGGGAGGCGCAGCCGAACGAGTGAGGCCGAGCGATCACTTCAAGAACCCCGCGTAGTTGCGCAGCATCAACTGGCTGTCGATCTGGCGCATCAGCTCGAGGGCCACACCGACGGAGATCAGCACGCTCGTACCAGCGAAGGCGAACGAGTTCACGTCGGCCGCCCACAGGATCAGGTACGGCAGGATCGCGATGATGGCGATGAACACGGCACCCGGCAGGGTGATGCGGTTGACGGCCTTGCCGAGGTACGCCTCGGTCTGCGGGCCGGGGCGCACACCGGGGATGAAGCCGCCCTGGCGACGGATCTGGTCGGCCTGGCGCACCGGGTCGAAGGCGATCGAGTTGTAGAAGTAGGCGAAGGCGATGATCAGCAGCGCGAAGATCGTGACGTACACGAGGTTCTGGCTGTTGAGGATGTACTGGTCGACGAACTCCTGCGCCTGGCCGCGTGCCTTGTCCCACCAGTTGCTGCTGTTGGCGTCGCCGTTGCCGAGGAAGCTCACCATGATCGCCGGCAGCAGCAGGATCGAGCTGGCGAAGATGATCGGGATCACGCCGGACTGGTTGACCTTCAACGGGATGTAGGTGTTCTGCCCACCCATCATCCGACGGCCGACCACACGTTTCGCGAACTGCACCGGGATCCGGCGTTGGCCGAGCTCGATGAACACGACCGCCACGATGATGCCGAGCGTGACGATCACCATCGTCGCGAACCAGAACCACTTGTTGACCTGGAGGATCGAGTAGAAGCCGCCGGGCAGCGACGCCACGACGGAGGCGAAGATCACCATCGACATGCCGTTGCCGATGCCGCGCTGCGAGATCAGCTCACCCATCCACATCAACACGGCGGTGCCGGCGACGAGCGTGGGGATGATCAGATAGCCGCGCGGCCACAAGCCGTCGGGCAGCAGGGGCACGGACGGTGCCTGGACGGCGCTGAAGAACGCACCGCCGCCGCCGGTACCGAACAGGAACACAAGCACGGTCGCCTGCAACAGCGCCAACGCGATGGTGACGTAGCGGGTGTACTGCGTGATCTTGCGCTGACCGACCGCACCCTCCTGCTGGAGTTCCTCCAGCTTCGGGATGACGACTCCGAGGACCTGCATGATGATGCTGGCCGTGATGTACGGCATGATGCCGAGCGCGAAGATCGAGAACGACTCGAACGCGCCACCGGAGAACAGGTTGAACAGGCCGAGCACACCGTCGCCGGTGCTGGCCCGGAGCTGATCGATCGCCAGCGGGTCGACGCCCGGCACACGAATGGCGGCGCCGATGCGGTACAAGCCCACGATCATGAAGGTGAACAGGATCTTGTTCCGAAGATCCGCAACCTTGAAAATGTTCAACAAGTTCGACAGCACTGGCGATTTTTCCTCGTGTTCGGGGACTCGGGCAGGTTAGCGGGGCGAGGCTCCTGACGAGCCGTCGCCGCGCGGGACGAACCGGACTACCGGTTCGTGAACTGGTTGCCCTTGGCCGCCGGGCGACCGGCCTTGCCCTCTTCCTTGAACGGCAGCGTGATGAGCGTCACGGTGCCACCGGCGCCCGTGATCGCCGCCTCGGCCGCCTTGGAGACGGCGTGGGCGTGCACATCGAGCTTGGCGGTGACTTCGCCCCGCCCGAGGATCTTCACGAACGCATCCTTGCGGACGATGCCGCGAGCCACGAGCAGGTCGGGGTCGACCGTGGATTCGCCGAGCGAGCTCAGCGTGTCCAGGTTGACGGCGGTGTACTCGACGCGGAACGGGTTGGTGAAGCCCTTGAGCTTCGGCACCCGCTGCTTGAGCGGCATCTGGCCGCCCTCGAAACCGCGTGCGACCGTGTTGCGGGCCCGCTGGCCCTTCGTGCCGCGGCCGGCGGTCTTGCCGCCCTTGCCGCCGGTACCACGACCGACGCGCTTGGCGCTCTTCTTCGAACCGGGTGCTGGAGTCAGGTCGTCGACGCGCATCACTCAGCTCCTTCCGTGACTTCGATGAGATGGGGCACGCGGTGGATCATGCCGCGGATCTCCGGGCGATCGGGAAGCGTGTTGGTGTTGCCGATCCGGCCGAGACCGAGGGCGCGCAGGGTGCCGCGAGCCTTCGGCTTCTCGCCGATCGCGGACTTGACCTGCTTGACGGTGATGGTGTTGTCACTCATGCGTGATTCCTTCAGTCGTGACTGACGGCGGTGCCGGCAGCCATCTGCTTCTCGCGCTCGTTGTACGCGTCGAGCAGACCCTTCGGCACGAACGTGTCGGCGGGGATGCCGCGACGCTTCGCGATCTCGTCGGGGCGCTCGAGCGCCTTGAGGCCTGCGATGGTGGCGCGGGCGACGTTGATGTGGTTCGCGGAGCCGAGCGACTTGCACAGGATGTCGTGGATGCCGGCTTCTTCGAGGATGATGCGGGCAGCGCCACCGGCGATGACGCCGGTACCGACGGATGCCGGCTTCATCATCACGCGGCCACCGCCGGTCGAACCGAGCACGGGGTGGATGATCGTGGAGCCGGCCAGCGGCACGGTGAAGAGGTTGCGCTTGGCTTCCTCGGTGCCCTTCTGGATGGCCAACGGC
>CAXAWD010000212.1:0-6555 GCA_963972325.1 uncultured Acidimicrobiaceae bacterium | reverse complement strand
CTCGACGTCACCGTCGAGGTCGGGTGCGAAGTTCTCGTCGACGAGCCCGGTCGCGGCGTCGAACGATGCCACGCCGGTTCGGTCGTACACGGTTCCGCCCTGAGAGGTGCTGTTCGCGACCTGGGTGAACGAGCCGCCGATGACGACGCGGTCGCCGACCTGCCAGATCGACAGCACCTCGCCGTCGAGGACGTTCGGGGTGAAGTTCGCCGGGTTGTCGGTCGGCAGGGTGGCGAGGTGTTCACCCGCCGCTTCGACCGCCGAAGCGCCGATCGGCAAGGTGGTTGCGACCAGCGCGGCACACGCCAGGGCTGCGATTCGTCGACGCAGGGTATTCATCGGGAAGGGCCTTTCAGACGATGGTGTCGGGACGTGAGGGCGGGCGCTCAACGAGCGCCGCGTGCCCCGAGCACCACACCGACGGTTCGGAGACAGATCGAGAGGTCGTGGCGGATCGACCAGTTGTGGACGTAGAACAGATCGAGACGCTTGTACGCGTCGAACGACGCGTCGGACCGGCCGGACACCTGCCACAGGCCGGTGAGGCCGGGGAGGACACGCAGGCGCTCGCGGGTCGCCTCGTCCCACTTCCGGACTTCGTCGGGCAGGGCGGGCCGGGGGCCGACCATGCTCATCGTGCCGCGCAGGACGGCGACCAACTGTGGGAGCTCGTCGATCGACGAACGGCGAAGGAACCGGCCGACCTTGGTGATGCGCGGATCGTGTTGGATCTTGAACAGCGGGCCATCGGCCTCGTTGAGTTCGGCGAGTTCCGCCAGACGCTCTTCGGCGTCGACGACCATCGTGCGCAGCTTCGTCATCGTGAACTCACGGCCGTCGATCCCGACGCGGGTCTGCTTGAACAGCACCGGGCCCCGTGACGTCAACTTGATCGCCGCCATGGCCGCGAGGACGATCGGCGCCGTCGCGATCAACAGGCCGGCAGCGACGACGACGTCGAAGACCCGCTTGGCGACCACGGTGGCGCCCGATCGAGCGACCGGCTCGACGTACAGGATCGATCGGCCGTCGACGCTCTGCGGGCGGAGCCGTGCGATGTCGATGTCGTGCAGGGTCGCCGAGATGGCGACGTGGTAGCCGGCGTCGGTGAGCTCTCGGGTCATCGAGTTGAGTTCGTCCTCGAGCATCGAGGACGGTGACATGACGACCCCGACGGCGTCGTTCGCCGCGAGCACGCGCTCGACGTCGGCGAACGTGCCGAGGACCCGGTCCCGGAACAGGAAGTCGGCGTCGCGCCTGCCGACGAAACCGACGACGTCGTAGCCGAGGCCGGCGTCGTGCTCGAACAGTTGGTGGAGGCGGATGGCGTGACTGTCGGTGCCGACGATCACGATGCGGCGCCGCATCCGGCCGGTGGTCCGGAGGCGATCGAAGATGCGTCGGGCGACGGCACGCTCGATGGTGAGTGCGACCAGCGTCGACGCGGCGATGACGCCGACCCAGACGCGTGAGAGGTCGTCCACCTGGGTGCGAACGCCAGGCAGATCATGAAGATGGTGCCGACGAGCACGGTCTTCGTGATGTTGCGGAACTCGCGTGCGGTCGAGTCGTTGGCGCGGGCCCGGTACATCTGGCTCGTGACGGCGCCGAGTGCGAAGGCCGGGAGGCTCGCCACGGTCAGGAGGAGGTGCCGGGAGAGCGTGGCGGAGTCCATCGGCTGCAGCCACAGCGCGAACCGGATGGCGATGGCGGCGAGCGCGACCGACGCGGCGGCGTCGGCGACCATCAGGCGGCGGCGGGTGACCGACGGACGCAGCGAGTCGGCCGGGGTGTGGTCGGATTCGACGGCCCGAGTGACCTCGGGCGCATGGGTCGCGACCCCGTTGGTCGACGCGAGGCGGACCTGGTTTCGGCGGTCGTCGCGGGCACGTGTCCGGTGCTCCGCCGTCGCGAGTCCGCCGTCGCGCTTGTCAACTCCGAGTTCCGCCATTACTGCCCGCTTTCGTGTCACTTCAGCCGCCGCCGCCGTCGAATCGGTGATTCGACATCTACGTCCTATCAGCGTTCAGCCGCCGTTTTCCACGAATTTGTGCTGCATAGTGGCGTAATTCCGGTGTAATCTCACCCTAAGTGGTTGGACGTGTTCCGAGGGTGCGAAAGCGACGGTGGTCTTGCGAAAACGTCAACGGAGTCCCCGTTGTGTCATCGCAATGTGAAGTGCCTCGGGTGCGGGGGGCCGATCGGGAGACCGAGGGAGGGTCGAGTGCCGGTGGTCGACCCTCCCTGGTCGGGTCAACCCGCTTCGGAGTGCGTGACGGGCTGCTCGCCCATCCACTCGCGCAGCGTGTTCTTCAGCTTGGTCTGCTGGATGAACAGGTCTTGCTCGGCGGGGGTGTCGCCGGCTGCCTGCGGTGCCTTCAGATAGAAGCTGAGCCATTCCTGCACGCCGCTCTCGCCGGCGCGATGGGCGAGGTCCATGAACAGCGCGAGGTCGAGCACGATCGGCGCAGCGAGAATCGAGTCGCGGCACAGGAAGTCGACCTTGATCTGCATCTCGTAGCCGAGCCACCCGAAGATGTCGATCGCGTCCCAGCCCTCCTTGTTGTCGCCCCGCGGCGGGTAGTAGTTGATGCGGACGACGTGGTCGACGTTGCCGTACAGGTCGGGGTAGACCTCGGGCTGCAGAATGCCGTGGAGCACGCCGAGCTTCGACTCCTCCTTCGTCTTGAAGTTCTCCGGGTCGTCGAGCACCTCGCCGTCGCGGTTGCCGAGGATGTTCGTCGAGTACCAGCCGCGCATGCCGAGCATGCGGGCCTTGAAGCCGGGCGCCAGCAGCGTCTTCATCAGCGTCTGGCCGGTCTTGAAGTCCTTGCCGGCGATCGGCACGTTCCGGGCCTTGGACAGTTCGATCATGCAGTCCAGGTCGGTCGTGAGGTTCGGGGCGCCGTTGGCGTACGGCACGCCGGACTGGATCGCGGCGTAGCAGTAGATCTGGCTCGGGGAGATGTTGTCGTCGTTGTCACGCAGACCCTGTTCGAAGGCCTCGACGCTGGCGTGCACCGCGCTCGGTTCCTGGAAGGCCTCGGTCGAGCCGCACCACACCATCACGAGGCGGTCGCAGCCGTTCTCCTCTTTGAAGTTGGCGATGTCGTCGATCAGGGCCATCGCCTGGTCCCACTTGTTGTCGATGTCCTTGACGCGGACGCCGTCGAGGCGGCTCACCCAGCGCTGGTCGAACACGGCCTCCATCGGCACGATGCCCTCCATCTCCTTGGAGACGGTGTCGAGGTCCTTGCCTTCGAGTACGCCGGCGGTCTTCGCTGCTTCCATGGCGTTCGGGGAGATCGGGTCCCAGCCGCCGAAGACGATGTCGTCGAGTTCGGCGAGCGGCACGAACTCCTTGATGCGTGGGTTGCGGTCCTCGTCCTTGGTGCCGAGGCGGATGTGTGCCATCTGGCTGACCGAGCCGATCGGGGCGACGGTGCCGTTGCGGGCGGCGATGACGCCGGCGATGAAGGTGGAGGCCACGGCGCCCATCCCGGGGGTGAGGACCCCGAGCTTGCCGGTGGCGGGTGCGATCTGTCGAGCTGTCATCCGGCAGATAGTAAGTTCTCCTTGTGCGATTCGTGTGACAGTTCAGAAAGTCTGAACTATCGTGCGCCGGGTGCGGCAACTCCCCGACATCTCGATCCGGCAGCTCGAATACCTCGTCGCGGTTGCCGACTCGTCGACGTGGGCCGCGGCGGCCGCCACCGTCGGGGTGAGCGCCTCGGCCCTGTCCCAAGGGCTGGCCGAACTCGAACGCCGTGTCGGCGTCGAACTCTTTCGACCCGACGGCCGGCGCCGAGTCCTGCGCGACGCGGCCACGCCCGTCCTCGACCACGCGCGCCAGGTGGTTTCGCTCACCGGGGACCTCACCGACTGGGCGGGCCGGTTGAACTCGTCGACCGCCGGGCGGGTCCGGCTCGGCATGGTCGACGTGGCCGCGGTCGACCACTATCCGGACGTCCTGCGCGAGTTCCGTCGCGAACGGCCCGACGTCGAACTGACCCTGTCGGTCGCTCCGTCGGCATCGCTGCTCGACGATCTGCGCGCCGGCACCCTCGACCTCGCCGTGTGCGTCGAACCCGCGTCGGCCGTGCCGGGTATCGAGGTCGACGCGTTGCGCGACGAGCCGATCGTGGTCTACGCGCCGGCCGGCACGGCGATCGGTCCGCCGTCGACATGGGGGCCGTGGGTGTTGTTCCCCGAGGGCTCGCACACGCGCCACCAGATCGTCGAGCGGTTGCGTGCGGTCGGCGCGCCGGTGCAGATCGCAGCCGACAGCCACCAGGCCAACGTGCTGCGCGAGATGGTCAGCCTCGGCCTCGGCTGGACGGTGCTGCCGGCGGCGTCGGAGGGGCAGGGTGACGACCTGGCTCGAGGTCCGGTGCTCTTCGACCGCACGCTGGTGCTCGCCCGGCGCGCTGCATCGGTGACCGACCCCGCGGCAGATGAACTCGCGAGCCGCCTCCGCCGCGCCTGACCGGCCCGTGCGGTTATGCCGGTGCCCTCGGTGCCGGTGCCGGTGCCGGTGCCGGTGTCGGTGCGGTGTCGGTGTCGGTCACGATCGAGACGAACCCGTGGTCGCCGATCGAGAACTTCGGCCGCACGACGGTGTCCCCGGCGGCCGACACCCGCTCGGTCTCGACGGCGCAGTCGTCGCGGGAGAAGCAGACCATCGACCCGCCCTCGTACGGCACGCCGACATGGTGATCGACGGATGCGTCGGGGTCGCCGCGCCACACCCCGGGGAAGAACTGGATCCCGGCACGATGAAGCGACGTGCCGAGGTCGAGCGAGGTGTGGGTCGTCTGGAGTCGGGTCACCCCGGCGATGCGCCGGTGGCGGTTTCGCCGTGATGGCGGGTGGGAACCACTCCCGTATGGATGACGTCGATCTGTACACCGTCGTGTTCGATGAAGATGTTGCAGCCTCGGAGTTCGATCTGGCCGATCTGGGCGAGAGCACCGCGTTGGCCGCACATCACTTGCTGGTGATGTCGGCGCTGACACAGTCGCGGCTGTATCACGAGATCAAGTGGCGCCTCCCCGAGAACGCAGCGTTGTTCGTTGGCGAACTCGCCGCGACGCCCAAGATGAAGGGGCAGGCGTCGGGCTCTGTGGCCTGGGCTCGCGAAGCTGTCGAGCTGAACGGTCTCTTCGGTCGTGCGAGCGGAACGACAGGAGTGGCCGATGAGCGCTGAACCGACGGACCTGGTGGCGATCTACCTGGAGGACCATCGAGCCGGCGCAGCCGGAGGTGTCGCGCTGTCCCGCCGCATCGCCGATCGGTACGGCGACGAACCAGGCTTCGAGTCGGTCGTCTCCCTGGCGGACGACATCCGCGACGACGAACGCTCGCTCGACGCGATTCGAGCAGGAACCGGGGCGGACGGAGGCTGCGTGAAGCGCCTCGCTGCGGTGATCGGCGAACGACTCGCGCGGCTCAAGTTGAACGGAACGGTCGTCCGGCCGAGCCCGCTGTCGCGCGTCATCGAGCTCGAGGCGTTGACCATCGGGGTGGTGGGCAAGCGGTCGGGTTGGCTCGGGCTCCGAGCGTTCGCGGGCGGTCCCGAACTCGTCGGCGTCGATCTCGACGAACTCGTCCGGCGGGCCGACGCGCAGATCGAGGAACTCGAACGGCTCCACACGCTGGCGTCCGAGCTCGCCTTCGGCGGCTCGGATCGCTGATCCCACCGCGACGCCGGCAGGCGGTCCTCGGTGGTCGTGGGATCCGGTACGGTCGCTCGGCACGGCCAGTGACCCGCCGAACCGAGGAGACTGCTCAGCATGACGACGAATCCGCCAGTGAACGACGGCGAGTCCCCGTTCCACCGCCTCGACGAGTTCGTGGCGATCCCGAGGGTGGCCGGGCTCGCCCTCTCCGCCGACGGCTCGCGGTTGGTCACGTCGGTCTCGACGCTCGACGCCGACGGCAAGAAGTTCCAGTCGGCACTGTGGGAGATCGACCCAGCCGGCGTCGACGCTGCGCGTCGGCTGACGCGCAGCGCTCCCGGCGAGTCGTCGCCGGCGTTCGCCCCGGACGGCTCCCTGCTGTTCATGTCGAAGCGGCCCGATCCCGATGCGGGCAGCGATGCGAAGGACCCGATGCCATCACTGTGGAGCCTGCCCGCCGGCGCCGGTGAGGCCCGTCTGGTCGCCACCAGGTCGGCCGGTCTGGGCGGATTCGCCGTCGCGTCCGACACGGGGGAGGTGGTGGTGTCGGCCTCGATCGCACCCACGGTCGACGGGCTCGCGGCCGACAACGAACTCCGCGACGGCCGCAAGGAAGCCGGCGTGAGCGCGGTGCTCCACGAGACCTACCCGGTGCGGTACTGGGATCACGATCTCGGGTCGGTCGTGCCGCACGCGTACTGGGTCGGAACCGTGGCCGTCGACGCGGCCGTCGACGAGGCGACGTGGCGCGACCTGACACCCGATGCAGCGACCCCGCACGGGGTCGGCGAGTCGGTGGTGCTGTCGCCGTCCGGTCGCTGGTTGGCGTACGCGCAGCGTGTGGCCGACGGCGCGGCTGGATGGCGGAGTCGGCTGG
>CAXAWD010000211.1:0-6561 GCA_963972325.1 uncultured Acidimicrobiaceae bacterium | reverse complement strand
CAGCTGCGGTTGATGCAGAAGAGGCCACGGGTCAACGGTGGATCGAAGCTCAACTGGGAGACCGTGACCGTCGAGCGGGCGAACGCCGTGGTGCCGGGCACGTACGAGCCGGGGTCCGGGATGGCACAGGTGGTCGACGGGCTCGTGTCCTCGTACCAGAGGTCACCTTCGACGATGGTCGTCGGTTGCTGCAACTCGATGCGGGCCGGGTCGTGCACGTAGATGGGCCCGTTGATCTCGGGTTTGCCGCCGTTGTCGAGGTCGAGCGTCTTGATCGACGGGTCGACGCCCTCGCCCGTGATCGCGAGTGCGAACCCGTCGGCGGACGGCAGCGAACCGCCCGTCAGGCCGCACGTGACCGAGACCGTCGCGTCGTTGATCGTCTCGGGGAACGGGTTCGAGACGCCGCTGCCGCTCCCACCGTCCGTCGCGCAGGCAGACACGCCGCGGCGCAGTTCCAACTGCTCGATCGCGTCGTCCATGCCGGCCTGGGCCGCAGCCAGGCGATCGGACCGTGACTCGGTGACCTGTCCGAGCTTCAGCGTGCCCGTGGTGTAGGTCGCGGTCGCCACGACGACGGCTCCGAGCACGACGACGACGACGAGCACGATCGGCAGGATCGAGCCGCGGTCACGATGGTGGTGCGTCATCAGAGGATCTCCAGGGTGGTCGTGTCGAGCACGGTGCCGAGACCGGTGTCGACGAGTTCGAGCGTTCGGAATCCGTCTTGCCACCGTTCGGTGGAGACGGCCTGCAACGTGAGCACGTTGCTCGCGCCGAAGGGGTCGCTCTGTGGCTGACGGTCGGCCGGCGCGCCCTTGGTCGAGCGGACGTACGCCAGCACCAGGTCGGAGCAGTCGCCCGACTTGGTGATGGTCACGTCGACGGCGGAGCGGAGCGGTGCGAGGTCGTTGTTCTTACCGTTGTTCTTCGGCTCGTTCTCCACCGGCGTCGGGGCGACCGAGACGAACGACGCCGAGCAGGGAGCCAGGGTGGTCGTGGTCGTGGTCGTCGAGGTCGTGGTGGTGGTCGACGTCGGCGGTACCACCGTGACGGTGAGGTTCGCGGTGGCGCTGAGCCCGCCGGGGTCTTCGACGGTGATCGTGAGCACGCCGCTGGTGGTGTCGGGCGTGAACGTGATCTCGAGACTGGATGCCGGGCCCACCGGTGCGGTGGTCCAGCCGGCCGGGGCGCCGGAGATCGCGGTGACGTCGAGTGGGTCGCCGTCGGGGTCGGAGGCCACCACGCTGTAGGTGACGGGGTCGCCCGCCGAGACCGTCAGCGTGGCGTCGGCGAGCGTCGGAGCCTGATTGGCGGGGGCCACGGTGGTGGTGGTCGATCCGGTCGGCGAGGGCGACAGCGTCTGGTTGAGATTGCTGGAGGTCGCATCGACCCGCAACGTCGATCCGTCGGCCGTCGTGATCGTCATCTGCGCCCCGATGATCTGGGGATCGGTGGCGGCGCCATCGTCGACGAGCGACGCAGCGACCGGGTTGGCGGCGGCGGGTGGCAGGTCGGCGGTCAGCTTCGTGGCCTCGGCGCCCGAACCGATCACGCAGGTGTACCGGATGATGATCGTGGGCCCGCCGGAGACTTCCTCCACGAGCCGGTAGTTCGCCTCGAGTGTCGGTGAGGCGGAGCCGCCGTCACGCCACCGGAGCCGGATGATGTTGGTGCCGGCCGTTCCGGTGCAGCCCGACGTGGTCGACGGCATGACGTCCCAGTGCGGCGACGGGCCGGCCACCGGCTTGCGCGGGGTGGATGCGACGTCTTCCGGAAAGTACGTCGTGATGCCGAGCATCGACCGGGCGTCGTCGGCGCGCGCCTCGGCGGACGGTGTGGCCCTGACGATGACCGAGAACGTGGCCGCGAGGACCACCGCCACGGTGCCGATGATCACGGTGGTGATCAGCACCTCGGTCAACGTGAACCCGTCGTCGGTGCGCCTCGCGTCGGATCGCGTCTCAACTGCCATCTTTGACCACCTGCACTGTTTCGAGGATGCTGCCGTCGGGGCTCGTCACCTGGATGGTGATCAACTGGAGTTCGAAACCGTCGTCGTCGAAGCACGTCGCGGGGGCCGACGGGTCATACGGGTCCCAGTACTGGTTGCCGTCCCACACCTTGATCGGTTGCACGATCGTCAGCTGCGGGTCGGCCTGCCACCCCGGGGGGATGATCCCGGTCTCGGCGCGGATGGCGGCTTCGTACTCCGTCCGCACCGTGGCCTCACCGAGGCCGTCGTCGCAGTCGCGTCGATCCTCGGCGGCGAGCACGCCGACCGCCGATTGGAGCCACTGCTGGGCTCGGGAGTGGTCACGTTCGACCGCCGTGCCGATGACCGTCGTGCGCAGCGCCGTCAGGATGCCGACGACCGCGATGCCGAGCAGGACGACCGCGACGAGCACCTCGATGAACGATGATCCTGCGTCGCGGTGCGACGAATCGGGCACGAGATCGCGCGCACGCGCACTGTTGCCGAGATCGGCCATGTGTGGTCCTTGGTTGTGGTCGGTGGTGACGACGCACGGCCCGGGAAAAGCCAATCCGCCACCCGCGCCGCCACTGTACCCGTCCTCGCGCCGCGTGTCTCGCGGACGGCGACGATCGGCGTCATCTGGGCACGGAACGCGCGCGCGGAGTGAGGAAATGAGCGCGTGACGTACGCTCTCTTCATGGAATCTTTCTGGAGGGCCACGGGAATCCAGTTGGGGCGACGCTGGAAGGCGGTCGCGGCGACGTTGGTGGTCGTCACCGCGCTGCTCGCGATCGGGCTGACGCAGGTCGAGTTCGCGACCGGACAGGACAGCTACCTCAACCCCGAGTCGCAGACGGCGATCGACAACGTCGAGTTCCAGGGCAACTTCGGCGGCGAGACCGTCATCTTGTTGATGTCCGCGAACGAGGACGGCGTCGATGTCGCCGACCTCGTGAGCCCGGACAACCTGCCGGTGCTCGAACAACTCGCGGCTGACCTCCAAGCGGTCGACAACGTGTACTCGGTCATCACCCCGGCGGTCTCTCTCACGTTCAGCGACGAACTGATCAAGGGCCCGGGACGTGCAGCACTCATCGCCGCCGCCGGCCGGGACGCCGACGGTGGCGAGGCGCGCGGCGCCGACATCCAGGTCGGGTTGGCCCGGGTCGGCGCGGTCGACGACCAGACGCTCGGCAACCCGGCGTGGAATGACGTACTCGTGTACGGAAACGACGGATTCGAACTCGTCGACGGCGAACTCGTCCCGCCCGCCGACGCCGACCGTGCGATCCGCCTGTCGCTCGCCGGGACCTTTCCCGACGCCCGGACCGCTGTCGGCGGCGTGGTGCTCGGCGGCAACATCGACCTCGACGCCCAGTCGGCGGCGACCCAGGAGGTCCTCGACATCCTCGCCGACGTCGAACTCGACGGGTTCGATCTGACCGTCACCGGTTCACCGGTCTACCTCAAGGAGATCAACGACTACCTGAAGGGCGGGATGCTGACGCTCGGTGCGATCGCGCTCGGTGTCATGGCCCTCGTGCTCGGCCTCATGTTCCGTGTGCGGTGGCGGCTGCTGCCGCTGCTCGCCGTCCTGGTCGGCGTGCTCTGGACGTTCTCCATCCTCGGTCTGATCGGCATCGACCTCAGCCTGGTGACGATCTCCGGTCTGCCGATCCTGATCGGCCTCGGCATCGACTTCGCGATCCAGATCCACAACCGTGTCGAGGAGGAACAGGTGCTCGATCACGACGAGCACCCGATCGCGGAGACCGTCTCGAACCTGGCGCCGCCGCTGATCGTCGCGGCGGTCGCCGGCATCGTCGCCTTCCTGGCCCTGCAGCTGTCGAAGGTGCCGATGATCCGCGACTTCGGTGTGCTCCTCGCGATCGGTGTGCTCGTGCTGGTCGTCGTCGGCATCGTGGTGCCGGCGACGATTCTCGGCGTGCGCGAATGGACCAAGCCCACCGATGATCGCGGCGACTCGTTCGTCGAACGGATCGTGGTGAAGCTCGGTGGGCTGCCCACCAAGGCGGGCATCGCACTGGTGCTCGCCTCGGTCGTGTTGTTCGTCGGCGGGATCCTCGTCGAGGGCCGCACGAAGATCGAGAGCGATCCGGTCAAGTGGATCGATCAGGGTTCCGAGGTCGTCGCCGACATCGACCGGCTCGAGACGGAGACCGGGTTCGGCACCACGCTCGGCGTCCTGGTGCAGGCCAACAACGTTTATGACCAGGACGTGATCGACCTGGTGCACGAGTTCACCATTGCGGCCGAGGCGCGCGACGACGTGGTCGCGTCGTCGAGCCTCGTCAACACGATGGCCAAGATCATCACGATTCCCGGTGCGACCGTCATCCCGCCGACCGAGGAAGAGATCGTCGCGGCCGATGCCGTGATGCCACCGGCGATCGATCGAGCCCTGGTCAACGACGAACAGACCGCGGCGCAGATCAACCTGCGGCTCGCCCCGGCGAGCCTGGAGGAACGTGCGGTGCTGGTCGACGAGCTACGCGACGACCTCGACGCGAGGATCGCGGCGCTCGAACTCGACGCCGACAGCATCCTACTCACCGACCTGCCCGAGGGCCAAGATGCCGTACGGGTCACCCCGGCCGGGCTGGCGACCGTCGGGATCGGGCTGCTCGAGAACCTGTCCGCGAACCGTGCGGCACTGACGTACCTGTCGTTGTGCCTCGCGGGGCTGTGGCTGCTGTTCCGGTTCCGCAGTCTGAGCCGGGCCCTGCTCGCGCTCGTGCCGGTGTTCCTGGCCGTCGGTGCGTCGTCGCTGATCGTCGGACTGGTCGGTATCCAGCTCAGTCCGCTGACCACCGTGTCGGGGCCGCTCGTCATCGCCAGCTGTACCGAGTTCTCGGTGCTGATCTTCGGGCGGTATCTGGAGGAACGTCAGACGGGTCTGGCCTCGCGAGTCGCGAGCGACACAGCGGCCGCCCGCACCGGACGTGCCTTCTTCACATCGGCCGCCACGACGATCGGCGGTTTCGCCGTGCTGATGATCTCACCGCTGCCCCTGCTGCGCGATTTCGGCCTGATCGTGACGCTCAACGTGACGATCGCGCTGCTGGCGGCCCTGGTCGTGATGCCGCCGATCATGATGTGGGTCGACGATCAGGGCTGGCTCGGCATCGAGCCGCAGGTCGACCCCGATCGATCGGTGCGTCTCGCGGCGCCGGTCCCCGGCGATCAGACCGTGCTGGCCGGTGTGGGCGCCGTGGCGTTCATCGGCGCGGCGGCCGGTGTGTACGCCTCGGCCGACACGTCGACGGGTTCGGCCGACACGATCGAGTACGGCGCCGTGGCGTTGCCGACGACGACCACCACCACGACCTCGACCACCACGACGACCGTGCCCCCCACGACCGTGCCGCCGACCACGGTCGACGGTGAGGAGCCGCCACCGTCGAGCGACGCGCCGGCCACGACCGAGCCGTCCGGCCCGCTGATCGATCCGGCCGACTTCCCCGACACGGCACCCGGTGGGGTGTTCGGCCCGGCGCTGTTCGGGCTGCTGACCGACGCCGGGCTGCCCGGCAACACGGCGAACTGCGTGATCTCGACGTCGTTCGAACGCGGCGGTGGCGAGGAGGCTCTCGTGCCGCTGTTGTTGGCGAGCGATCCGACCGCGTTGGAGACGGTGCGCCAGGCCGGTGCCGACTGCGGTGCTCCTGCCGACCAGGTCGACGCAGCGATCGCCGCCGGCACCGGCGGCTGACCCTCTCGAAAGTGGCCGGCCCAGCGGCTGTGTCGCGCTCCCGGGGCCGGGAGTCCCGGCTTCGCGACATGGCTCGGGATGGGTCGCGGACGTTCGGGGGTGTGTCGCGTGTGTGGGGCTGCCGGTCCTGAACTCGCGACACGGCTGCCACGGCTGTATTGCGCCGGTCCGTGTTGGGCCGGCGGCGGCGATCAGGTCGTGCGGTCGCCGGCCAGGTGACCGCGGCGGTGGCCGCCCTGCCAGTCCTCCTGCTCGGGGGTCTCGGTGACACCACCGAGCACGTTGAGGTGGGGACGTTCGCGCATGCTGCGCTTCATCTCGGCGAAGCCGGGGAACTCGGCGAGGGTGGTGACCGCGTCCCACAGCCGCACCGCGTCGGCCGGATCGGGCACACGGGAGATGACCGGGCCGAAGAACGACAACCCGTCGGGCGGTCGGAACGTGATGATCGGGGTGCCGACATCCCGCCCGGTCCGCGAGAGCGCCAACTCGGACTCGACGTCGAGGAGTTCGTCCCACCCGGTGTCGTCGAGCGCCTCGGCGAACCATTCGGGCAGCCCGGCGGTGCGCAGCACCTCGACGACGTGATCGTGGGTGCTCAAGCGGTTGCGCATGTCCGACCCCTCGGGCTGATCCCAGTAGCTCTCGCCGTAGGCGGTGACGAGGGCGCCGAGCGGTTCGCGACCGAACTCGTCGCGGACGGCGGCGGCCACGCGCAGCATCCGGAGACCGGCGGTGTGTCCGAACTCGTACTCGGGCGGGAACTCCGACGCGTAGTCCTTGTGCTTGTTGATCAACCGGAGCGAGATGAACCGCCAGTCGACCCGGAAGTCGCGCTGGGCCGCCACCT
>CAXAWD010000210.1:0-6596 GCA_963972325.1 uncultured Acidimicrobiaceae bacterium | reverse complement strand
CCGTCGACGATCGAGCGCACCTGGTCGACGCTGCTCATCGCTTGGGCGTCAGCGTTCTCGGGCGTGAGCCCGCCGAGATGCGGGGTGGCGACCACACCGGGGCGCCGGGCCAGCTCGGGGGACGGGCGCTGGTCGGGTGCCCGCCCGACGTCCATCGCGAGCCCGCCGAGGTGCCCGGTGCCGAGTGCCGCCGCGACCGCGGCCTCGTCGAGCAGTTCGCCCCGTGACACGTTGACGAGCATCGCCCCGGGCCGCATCCGTGCGAGTGCCTCGGCGTCGATCAGGTTCTCGGTCTCCGGTGTCGATGCGGCGAGCGGCAGCACGAAGTCGGACTCGGCCAGCAGTTCGGGCAGTGCGACCTGTCGGACACCAGCGATGTCGACATCCGCGTAGGGGTCGGCCACGAGCACCTCGACGCCGAGCGCCACCAGCACGGGCGCGAGGTAGGTGCCGATCGAGCCGCAGCCGATCAGTCCGGCCACCTTGCCGCGCAGCTGGAACCCGGTTCGCTGCGGTGGTTGCTCGCCACCGCGGTAGTCGACGGTCGATTCGCTCACGTTGCGGGCCAGGTCGAGCATCAGCGCCAGCGCGATCTCGGCGGTGGACGGTACGAAGCTCTTGTCGGCGCACCCGACGAGTACGCCGTTGCGGCTCGCGGCCGTGACGTCGATCGTGGAAATGTCGACCGCGGTGCGGAACATCGCGACGACGTCGGGGTGGCCGTCGAACAGTTCTGCCTCACCGGGTGTCGACCGGTGGGCGACGATCACCTGGCACCCGGTCGAATGGTCGAGCAACTCCGCGGTGGTGAGATCTCGATCCAACGGGTTGACCACGACCTCGACGCCGGCGACCGACCGGAGCTCGGGCAGCGCTCGCCCGTAGTAGGCATTCAGGTCCTCCGGGTTGTGCGTGAGGAACACTCGCAGCATCGCGCCGAACCTAGCGACCTGACGGTTGGTGCCAGGCACCAACCGTCAGTCGGGAGGCTGGTACCGTCCGCGGGATGGGACGCCATGCGATCAAGACCCCTCCTCATCACGCGACCTGGCAGCAGTTCCTCGACACGTGGGTCGAGGCCGACCGCATCGACGTGTACGAGTCGGCGTGGAGTTGGGACCACTTCTACCCGCTGGCCCCGCCGTACGACGGCCCGAATCTGGAGGGCTGGACGATGCTCGCCGCGCTCGCACAGGCCACCACGCGGCTCCGGCTCGGCGCGATGGTCAACGGGATGCACCACCGGCACCCAGCGGTCACCGCCAACATGGCGGCGACGCTCGACATCATCTCCGCAGGCCGGTTCGAACTCGGCATGGGCGCCGGGTGGAACGAGATGGAATCGAAGGCGTACGGCATCGAACTTGGAACGCTCCAACAGCGTTTCGACCGCTTCGACGAGGGCATCGAGATCATCCGTTCGCTGCTCGACGAGCAGGTCACCAACTTCGCCGGCGACTACTTCACGATCACCGACGCGTGGTGTGAGCCGAAGCCGGTGCAGGCCAAGCTGCCGCTGGTGATCGGCGGGAAGGGGCCGAAGCGCACGCTGAAGACGGTCGCCCGGTTCGCCGACCAGTGGGACATGACGTTCCCCGACGGGCCGTCACACTGGCAGGAACTGAACGAGGTGTTGCTCGGCCACTGCGAGTCGGTCGGTCGCGACGCGACGAAGATCACCCGGTCGGTCCACCTCGGCTTCGCAGAGCACGATGACCCGAACGAGCTCGCCGACCAGGCCGACGGCTTCTTCGATGTCGGCGTCGACATCGTCGTGTGGTCGATGCGGGGCGAGATCACCCCGGATCGCCTCGCACCGCTCGCCGACTCGCTTCGGTGAAACTGGGGCTCAGCCGAGCGGCGCGACGTCGGAGACCGTGTACTTGTTGATCTCGCGGCTGATCACCGGCAGGTGGGCCGACCGCTCGATCCAGGCGGCCATGTGGGGCGATGCGAAATGCCCGGTGAGCGCTGCTTCGTCGTCCCACAACTCCCACAGCCGGATCAGTTCATCCTCGTTCGGGTCGGGTGTGAAGGCGTAGGCGCGGCATCCCGTTTCGGTCAGGGTGGCCTCGACCATCGGTGCGACCGCTTCGAGGAATTGGTCGCGGGTACCTGGTTGCATCCGGAACTCGCCGGCGACGATCAACATGGCACGACCGTAACCATCGGACGCGGCCGTCTGCCACACTGTGACCATGCCGATCGAAGGAACGTATGTCCCCAGTTCGAGCGACTGGGTCAGGGAGCAGATCGAGGAGTACGAGGCGTCAGGCGGCACCCGAGCCACCACGCTCCGAGAGACGGGTATCCCCGTGATCGTCGTGACGATGCGTGGCCACCGGTCGGGCAACGTCCGCAAGATCGCCCTGATGCGGGTGGAACACGACGGCGCGTACGCGCTGGTCGCCTCGATGGGCGGGGCGCCCAAGAACCCGGCGTGGTACGCCAACCTGGTGGCCGATCCGCACATCGAGATCCAGGACGGACCCGACAAGCACGACTACACGGTTCGTCAGGTCGACGGCGACGAGCGTGCGGCGTGGTGGGAGCGTGCGGTCGCAGTGTTCCCGACCTACGAGGAGTACCGGGCCAAGACCGATCGCACGATCCCGGTGTTCGTCGCCGAGCGGTCAGACTGAGCGCCGACCGAGCATCGAACGGGCGACTGCCGGGGTTGTCCCCAGGCTGTCCACAGCTCCGTCCCCACGGTAATACACACGTTATGAGGGGTGACGTTCCACAGGCCGTTTGGTTCATGATGGCAGGATGTCCTCCAGCATCCTGCATTCCGGCCAGCGGGCCCGTCGGCACGGAGCCGTCCTCCAGCCGAGCTCGCGCCGGGAACTGGAGCGTGCCGGCTGGCGGACCACCCTCGACTACCGGGAGAACCACGTCCGTGGTCTCGACGGACGGTTGCTGCGGGTCGAGCCGGTCTGGACGGCCGAGGCCGAGCGTTTCGACGGCGAGGTGATCGTCGCCAGCGCGACGGGGAACACCGCCGACATCGCCTGGGCCAACCTGCGCGCGGACATCGACGCCGCTCTGGTCACGACCCGGCGTCGGGTTCGTCTCGCCCCACTGCGCTGACCGGCGGTTCATGACACGGAACAGGCGGGTTGTTACGGTGGCGACTCGGCACGACGTGGTGCCGGATCGAGGGGAGTGATGATGCATCTGGCCGGGCGCTTGGCGCAGTTGGGGACCGAGACGGCGTTCGCGGTGTCGCAGGCGGCGGCCGATTGGGCCGCTCGTGGCAACCGGGTGTACCCGTTCCATCTCGGCGACATCGATCTGGCCACGCCGGGCAACATCGTCGACGCGATGAATGCCGCGATCGCGGATGGCAAGACCGGCTACTGCCCAGCGGCGGGTATCCCCGAACTGCGAGAGGCGCTCGCCGACGACATCGGCCGGGGGCGGGGCATGGAACTCTCGGCTGCGAACATCGTGGTGCAACCGGGCGGCAAGCCGGTGATCTCCAAGTTCGTCCAGACGCTCATGAACCCGGGCGACGGGGTGCTCTACCCCAACCCGGGTTACCCGATCTACGAGAGTCAGATCGACTACTACGGCGGTCGGGCGCTGCCGTACCGCTACCACGAGACGGCGACCGGGTTCGGGATCGACCTCGAGCAGTTGCGCGAGCTCGCCCCGCAGGCCCGGTTGCTGATCTACAACAACCTCCAGAACCCGCTCGGCTGCGAGAGCACACCCGAGGAGATGGCGGAGATCGCCCGTATCGCGATCGAGCACGACCTGATGGTGCTGTCCGACGAGGCCTACTTCGAGATGCGGTACTCGGGCACGTCGACGTCGATCGCGTCGCTGCCCGGCATGGCCGAACGGACCGTGATCCTCTACACGTTCTCGAAGAAGTTCGCGATGACCGGATGGCGGCTCGGGTGCGCCGTCGCGCCGGTGCCGATCGCCGAGCAGATCGCGAAGATCAACACCAACGACGAGAGCTGCACCACCCACTTCGTGCAGGCCGCAGGCGTCGAAGCGCTGCGTGACCCGTCGGGTGCGGCAGCGTTGCTCGCCGAGCTGGAGCGGCGTCGCGACGCCGCAGTGGCGGGGTTGGCATCGGTGCCGGGCGTGTCGTGCGCGACGCCGGAGTCGACGTTCTATCTGTTCCCGAACGTGACCGCGGCGGTGGCGGCGCTCGGCTTCGACTCGGTGGGCGACTTCTCCACGGCGGCGTTGCACGAAACCGGCGTGTCGTTCTGCACCCGCCATCACTTCGGAACGGCGCGACCCGACGAGACCGAGCACTACATCCGGTTGGCGTACTCGGGTATCCCGGTCGACGACATCGAGGACGGGCTCGGCAAGTTGGCCGCCTGGATCGGTGCGGCATGAGCCGGATCGTGGTGACCGGGCGGATCCCGGAGGCGGGCCTCGAGCTGCTGCGGGAGGCGGGCGAGGTGTGGGCGTGGGACGGCGACGAACCGATCCCGACCGACGTCCGTGACGAACAACTCGCCACAGCGGACGCCGTGGTGACGTTGCTGACCGATCGGGTCGACGACGCGTTCCTCGACGCGGCGCCGAACGTGCGGGTCGTCGCGAACGTGGCCGTCGGATACAACAACATCGACGTGCCGGCGTGCGCCGCCCGCGACGTGGTGGTGACCAACACCCCCGACGTGCTGACCGACGCCACCGCCGACCTGGCGATGGCGCTGACGCTGATGATCACCCGCCGCCTCGGCGAAGGGGAGCGGCTGATCCGGTCGGGCGAGCCGTGGAAGTGGGGCATGTTCATGATGCTCGGTTCCTCGCTCCAGGGTCGCCGGCTCGGCATCGTCGGCATGGGTGCCATCGGCGAGGCGTTCGCCCGCAGGGCCGCGGCCTTCGGCATGACGGTCGTGTATCACAACCGGCGCGCGATCGACGCGGCCACCGAGGCGGCGCTCGGCGCCGAGCTGGTGGGCCTGCACCAGCTGCTCGAGACGAGCGACGTGGTGTCGTTGAACTGCCCGTACACCGAGGCGACGCATCATCTGATCGACGAGGCCGCGCTCGATCGGATGCAGACGAGTGCCTACCTGATCAACACGGCCCGGGGCCCGATCGTCGACGAGGCGGCGTTGGTCGATGCGCTCCGGGAAGGGCGTATCGCCGGAGCCGGCCTCGACGTGTTCGAGCACGAACCCGAGGTCCACCCCGGCCTGCTCGGCCTCGACAACGTCGTGCTCGTCCCGCACCTCGGTTCGGCCACGGTGGAGACCCGTTCCGCGATGGCCGAACTGGCGGCTCGGAACGTCGTCGAGGTCCTCGCCGGCCGAGCGCCCCTGACCTCGGTGAGCTGACGACGCTCCGGTGAGCTGACGGCGCTCCGGAGAGCCGACCGGCTTCCTCCGGGGTGATGCGACGAAGTGTGCCGGGTGCGGTGGTAACGAAACGCACGTCGGCTACGGTTTGTCTCCCAGTGCAGCGACAGACCACGCGCTGTCTCGGGTGGTTCGGTGCGACTCGTTCGTCGCCGAGGCCGAGAGCGGAGCGATGCGCTGTGAGTTCGAAGGCGGGAAGTCACATCATGAACAGGTTCAAACGACACGCTGCGATGTTTGGCGTGGTGTCGATGATGGCGAGTGTGCTGGTGATCGCAGCGCCGACGAATGTCGCACAGGCGGCCGGGCCGCCCGTTGCGGAGCTGCCGACCGACAATCCGGCCAACTGGACCCCGAACGTGATCGACGGCCAGGTCAACTCGATCTGGCAGTTCGGCGACAAGGTGGTGATCGGCGGCACGTTCACGCAGATCGCCGACTCGGACATCAACGGCGGAGCGGTCCACGACCAGCCGTATCTGGCCGCGTTCGACGCGACATCGGGTGTGGTCGACGCCGGGTTCGACCCGGTGCTCAACGACGGCGTCGAAGTCGTCATCCCCGGCACCGATGCCAACACCCTGTTCATCGGTGGTGACTTCAACACGGTCGACGGTGTCAATCGGCGCAAGGTCGCCAAGCTGAACGTGGCCGACGGTTCGCTGGTCGAAGCGTTCGACATCAACGGGATGAACGGCCGCGTCCGCGACCTGCGCCTCGTCGACAACACGCTGTACGCCGCCGGCCTGTTCACACGCGTCGGGTTAGAGGACCGCGAGCTTCTCGTCTCGGTCGACGCCACCTCCGGCGATGTCACGACCGACCTCGATCTCGACTTCGCCGGCCTGCACAGCGGCGGCGTCGGCAAGGTGATCAAGATCGAGACAACCCCCGACGCCGGCCGGATGCTGATCACCGGCAACTTCACCTCGATCGACGGCGTCGTGCGAGACCAGGTCGCGCTGATCGACCTGAGCACCTCGCCGGCGACGGTCAGCGACTGGCAGACCGATTGGTACGCCGCCGACTGTGCGTCGGTGTTCGACAGCTACACGCGCGACCTCGACATCTCCGCCGACGGCACCTACGCGATCATCGTGACGACCGGCGCATACCGTGCCGGTCGCTCGTGCGACACGGTGTCGCGGCTCGAGCTCGACGACGAGACGGCCGGCGTCACGCCGACCTGGGTCAGCTATACCGGTGGCGACACCAGCTACTCGGTCGAGATCCACGACGGGGTCGCCTACATCGGCGGTC
>CAXAWD010000209.1:0-6606 GCA_963972325.1 uncultured Acidimicrobiaceae bacterium | reverse complement strand
CTCGTTCTTCTCCCAGCCCTACGAGGTCAGCATGCAGACCACGTATTGGGGGTCGCGGCCCGAGTTGATCGAGCTGTTGAACCTCGCCGCCCGCGGTCTGGTGAGTGTCGAATCGACGACGTACTCGCTCGACGACGGTGCCCAGGCGTACCGCGATCTCGCGGCCGGCACGGTGCTGGGCCGAGCGGTGATCGTTCCGTAATCCTTCCGAAGGATCACGGAGGCTACTTCTCGTGGCCGGGGCGGACGAGGCCCGACTCGTACGCGGCGATGACCGCCTGCACCCGATCGCGGACGCCGAGCTTCATCAGTACCCGACTGACGTGCGTCTTCACGGTGGTCTCGCCGAGGAAGAGGGCGGCGGCGATCTCCTGGTTGGAGAGTCCGCGTGCCATCGACGACAGCACCTCGGTCTCCCGTTCGGTGAGCTGGTCGAGCCCCGGCGTCGGAGCGTACGAGGTGGTCTCGCTCGTGAACCGTTCGATCAGCGTTCGGGTGACCGACGGTGCGAGGAGCGCGTCGCCGCTCGCGACGACGCGCACGGCCCTGACGAGGTCGTCGGCCGGGGTGTCTTTCAAGAGGAAGCCGCTCGCACCCGCGTTGACGGCGTCGTACACGTACTCGTCGAGATCGAACGTGGTGAGGATGAGGACCCGCGTGCAGGAGTCGGCGTCGAGCAGCTCGCGGGTGGCGGCGATGCCGTCGAGTTCGGGCATCCGAATGTCCATCAGCACGACGTCGGGGCGCAGCCGCCGACACAGGTCGACCGCCTCGTGGCCGTTGCCCGCGCTGCCGACGACCTCGATGTCCGATTCGGAGTCGAGGATCATGGCGAACCCGGTGCGCACCAACTCCTGGTCGTCGGCGATCGCGACACGCAGGCTCATCGCGCCACCCGACTCGGCTCGCGGTCGAACGGGATGGTGGCCGCCACCCGGAACCCGCCGCCGGGGCGGGGGCCGGCGCGGAACCGTCCGCCATAGAGTTCGACGCGTTCGCGCATGCCGACGATGCCGTGCCCGGTGGCGACGCTCACGTCGTGCTCGGTCGCCCCGACCCCGTCGTCGGTCACCTCGAGCCGGATGTCGTCGGCACGGTACTGGACCCGCACCACCGCCCTGGCGGTGTCTCCGGCGTGCTTGATCACGTTGGTGAGCGCCTCCTGGGCGATGCGGTATGCCGCCATCTCCTGGCCCACCGACCTGGCCGTCGGTTGCCCGTCGATCATGAGCTGGGTGGGGATACCCGAGTCGGTGCACTGCCGTACGACGTTGTGGAGGTCGTCGACGGTCGGTTGGGGAGCGAGGTCGAGTGCTGCCGGGTGCTCTTCCCGGAGCAGGTCGAGCATGCGACGCATCTCGGTGAGGGCGTCGCGCCCGGCGTTCTGGATGTGACCGAGCGCCTTGCGGGCGCCGTCGGGGTCGGTGGCGACCACCCGCTCGGCCGCACCGGCCTGGACGACCATCACGCTCATGCCGTGTGCCACCACGTCGTGGAGATCGCGTGCGATGCGCGCACGTTCCTCGCGGATTGCTTCGCGTGCCAACAGGTTCCGCTCGCTCTCGGCCCGCACGGCGCGCTGTTCGAGCTCGTCCAGCCGCGAGCGCCGGTCGTACACGACCTCCCCGGCGATCGCCGCGGTGAGGTGCAACCCGGCGATACCGATCACGGCGGCGGCCGGCAGGTCGTCGCTCGGGCTGAGCACGCCGGCCACGACCGCCCCGACGACCCGCCACACCCTCGTCCGGTCGGGCCCACCGTGGAGCACGGCGGCATACACGGCGAGCAGCGTGAACACGTCGACCGTCGTGGCGTAGTCGAGGACCCAGAAGGTGGCCGTGAACAGAGCGACCGCCACGAGGCTCGGCAGGGGAGCGCGGCGGCGATAGACGAACGACACCGTCTGACCGACGACGAGTGCGACGGCGAGCAGGTCGGGCGCCCTCTCGGAACCCTGCGGTTCGACCCCGTCGAGGCCCAACAGCGAGAACGCTCCGACGCTGAGCGCGATGAGCACGTCGACCGTGAACGGGTGTTCGGCGCTCCACCGCCTGAGCCGGGCCGGTATCGCGATCGTCACGTCACCCACGGTAGTTGGCGACGCCGCACCGTGACGTCGACCGCGAGGATGACCGGCCGTCGTCCTCACGAACGAAATTCATCGCGGTCCTGTTGTCGAGTCGCTGCGGGGCTGCGACGCTGTGGTGATGGCGCTGCGCGACACCAACATCGAGCGAATGCGCGACGGGCTGTCCGACGTGCTCGTCGTCGGAGCGGGCATCAACGGTGCCGTCTCGTCGGCCGCACTCGCCGGCCGCGGCGCGTCGGTCGCACTGATCGATCGGGGCGACTTCGGCAGTTTCACGAGCCAGGAGTCCTCCAACCTCGTGTGGGGTGGCTTCAAGTATCTCGAGAACTACGAATTGCCCCTCGTGTTCGGGCTGTGTCGCTCACGCAACCGCCTGATGAAGGCGTACCCCGACAACATCAAAGAGATCGGCTTCCTCGCCGCGCTCGACCGCACCGCGCCGTACCGACCGTGGTTCGCCGCGCTGGGCGCCGCCGCCTACTGGGCGATCGGCCTGTTCGGAACCAAGCCGCCGAAGGTGTTCGATGCCGAGTCGATCAAGGCCGAGGAACCGGCGATCGACATCACGACCGTGCGCGGCGGCATCCAGTACCAAGACGGCTACCTGATCGACAACGATTCGCGGTTCGTGTTCTCGTTCGTGCGGTCTGCGATCGAGGCGGGTGCGGCCGTGGCCAACTACGTCGAGTTGGTCTCGGCCGAGCGGGTCGCGACCGAGCAGGGCACCCGTTGGGTCGCTCGCCTGCGCGACGTCGACTCCGGCGAGGAGTTCACCACGTCGGCCCGAACGATCGTCAACGCGGCCGGGCCGTTCGTCGACGGTCTCAACGAGCGGTGGGGCAACCGCACCGACCATCGGATCGTCTACTCCAAGGGCATCCACTTGGTCGTGCCGCGGTTGACCACCACCGTGCACGAGCGGGTCCTCGCATTCTTCGACGACACCGGGCGACTGTTCTACGTGATCCCGATGGGCCGCCGGTCGGTGATCGGCACCACCGACACCCGCGTCGACACGCCGTTCACGTCCGTCGACGACGACGACCGCACGTTCCTGCTCGAACAGATCAATGCCCGGCTCGATCTCGACACGCCGCTGACCGTTGCCGACATCATCGCCGAGCGTTCTGGCGTGCGTCCGTTGGTGGTCAAGTCGTCCGGCGGCGACCAGACCGAGACCGACTGGACATCGCTCAGCCGCAAGCACGAGATCGAGTGTGACGACGATCTCGGGGTCGTCACGATCTTCGGTGGCAAGCTCACCGACTGTCTGAACGTCGGCGCCGAGGTCGCGGCCGAGATCGAGCACCTCGGCATCCCGCTCGAGAAAGACCTCGAGAACTGGTTCGGCGAGCCGGCCGCGGCCACCCGCGCCGAGTTCTACCGGCAGGCGAAGCTGATGAAGCTCGACCAGTTGCGGACCAAGCCCGACACCGAGCCGCTGACCGACCGGCTGTGGCGTCGCTACGGGCGCCGGGCGTTCGATCTGCTCGAGTCGATCCGGGCCGACCCGGCGATGGGTGAAGACATCATGGGCTCGGCCGACTACCTGCGAGCCGAGCTGTACACGGCGGCCGAGCACGAGATGATCGTCACGCTCGACGACTTCATGCGCCGTCGGTCCAAGATCGACCTGGTGGTACACGACGACGACATTCGTGATGCCCCCGGTTTGCGTGAGGTCGCCCAGATCCTGTTCGGTGACGATGCCGAACGGCGGCTCGCGGACTACGTCGCGAACACACGGCGCGTCGGCGACCCTGCCACCTGAACCGCCGCCACCTGAACCGCATCATGCGTCTCGACTGTCGTGCACCCGGGAGGGCGTCACCGGCGTGAGGCCGGCGTCGTGCTCGGCGGTGAGTTCGGCCTGGACGTCGATGATCAGCTGCGCCGCAGCGAGGGTGTAGATGCACAACCGCCCGTCGTCGAGGTCGACGAGCGCGAGGTTCGTCGCCGTCTGCCCCTCGAGGTGGTTGAGGTTGGACGTCGGCACGGCTTCGACGTCGTCGAAGGCGTCGCACGATCCCACGGTCACGAAACCGGGGGCCGCCGTCTCGGTCGCGGTGATCGCGATCGCGGCACCGGGGGCCTCGGTGCCGAGGTCGACCTCGATCACCGTGTGTGCCTCGGGCCGTTCGTCGCACCACAGGTCGGAACACTCGCGGGTGTCCAGCACCCGTCGGGGCTGTTCGAGCGCCCAGCCGTAGCCGACCTCCGAGTCGAGCGCTCCCAATTCGTCGACGAGTACGTGGGCTTCGGTCAGCGCGTAGACACAGCTGCCGACGTCGCTGCCGGCGATGAGCGCGAGGTTCGATCGGGCGGCGTCGTCGAGATAGTTGAGGTTGGAGAACGTCGCACCGTCGCCCACGCCGTCGCATGCCCCGGCCTGGAGGAAACCGGGGCCCGTGCCGCCGACGACGGCGAGGTTGGCGATGCGGGGGCGTTCGTCATCGGTGGGCACCGCCTGGACGGAACCGTCGGGCACCGGGCCGGTTCGGCACTCCTGCAGCGGCTGGCAGTTGCCGTCGGTGCGCGAGTCGGTGAGCCGAGCGGGCGTGGTCGGTTCGAACCAGAGCGGTTCGCCGTCGGCACCGATGTAGCCGAGCACGTCGACGATGCTGTGCACGTCGGTCGAGCGGTACACGCAGAACCGGCCGTCGTCGTCGATCGGCACGACCGCCATCACGGCTCGGGAGTCGCCGGCCGCGAACGTCAGTGCCGAGGTGGTGCGTTCGCCCGTTCGCGGTCCGCAGTCCTCGGTGGTGAGGAACCCGGGCCCGGCCGCCTCGGTCGCGGTCAGGTTGACCATGACGGCCGTGGCTCCCCCGGGGGCGCCGGTGTCGATCGGCAGGCGCCAGTCGGCTTCGGGGCGCCCGCTCCAGTTGCAGACGTCCGCTTCCTCGCCGTCGTCGTCGATCGTGACGAAGCACGTGGAGTCGGGGTCGTTGCCCAAATTGAACGCCGCGATCGCGCGGGCCTGCTCCACCGTGCCCCGGAACTCGAAGTGCGGTGGATCGCGGTAGACGCTCGTGCGTTGGGTGCTGGTGTCGGCACAGCCGCTGTTCCAGCCGTAGCCGCCCCAGTAGAGCCCCCACTTCTCGGCGGTCTCGATGAGCCACTTCGGCATGTCGGTGACCATCGGCGTCTGACAGGCCGTCGCGCCGTTCTGGCTGGTGTAGTTGCGGATCGGGTTCGTGCCGGCGTTCATGTCGATCGCCAGGCCCCAGGCGTGGTTGGAGAGGTCGTCGGGGTCGCCGGACGGGCAACTCCAGCCACCGTTGCCGCTGGTGCACCGGAATCCGTATCCGCTCGCATCTCGCACTCGGTAGCCCTTGGCCGCGATCTCGCGGAGGAACCCCTCGAAGAGAGCCTGTGCCTCGACGTGGGTCTCCAGCCGACCGGGGGTGAGCGTGGCGACGGTCTCGGTGTTCTCGGTGATCCGTTCGGCCTCCCACTGCTCCAATGCCGGCGAACCGTTGTAGCGGTAGCCGTTCCACGACCAGCCGTCGCCGACGCCGGGTGCCGGGGGCTGCCCCCAGCCGTTCTCGACCGGGTCGTGATAGTCGACGAGCAGGCAGTGCCCCACGTCGCCGGAGTCGGCCTCGGTCGTGGTGCACCGGGGCGGCGTGGAGGGCAGCGTCCAGGGCGTGTCGTCGAGTGCCTGCGTCGTGGTCGTCGGCGCGGTCACGACGACGGTCGAGCCGAGCACGGCAGCAGAGATCAGGAGTGATCGGATCATGAGTCTGTGGGATGTCCTCGCTTGGCCGCCCGTGGTCCGTAACGTAACCGTAACATGAACGGCATCACACTTCTGTCGGCAGGATCGACCGTCGGCTTGAGGTCGGGCGCCGCTGTACCGGCGCCGATCGCCGGGGATCGCGCACCCCATCGGTAGGGTCGGCGCGGTGATCGCATGTGTCTACTGCGGGGGCGAGCACGAGCGCCCCGCCGACGTCAAGCAGTGCTGGGCCGATCACCAGAACACCCCTGCGGCGACCACGCTCGACGACCCGCCACCGCGAACCGACGAGTTTCCGCCATCCGAGCCGGTGCCGGCGGCCACACGAACCACGATCCCGACCAGGCCTCCGGGCGTGTCACCGCAGCGGGTGCCGGCACCCGCCGCAGCCGCCGCCGTCGACGTGCCGCTGCGCCGCGGCCCGGCTCCGCTCGGTCGTCACGTCGTGGTGCGCCACGGGCAGGAGGCGCCGCCCGACTGGCACGGCTGCCGTCGGGTCGAGGTCGAGGCCCCCGACGCAACGCTGATCCACACGTTGCGCGCCGCGGCGAGCGACCGCGAGAGCCTGATCGTCTCGGTGTCCGCCGACCCGGCATTCGACGCGACCCCGGCGTCCACCGACGAGCGCGAGCCGTACGCGCTCGGTGTCGCCCACGAGTTCGAGCCCGAGCTCGTCCACCACCTGCTCTGGTCCAACTCGGTCGATGCCCGCGACCCCGGCGTCGGCCGCTGGCGCCTCGTCGACGCCGCGTGTGCCCTCGGCGCGTCGGTGGTC